>ONVR01000308.1 GCA_900321335.1 uncultured Eubacteriales bacterium
CCAGGACCTCGCAAAAGGCGCGGTTGGCGCTCCGGCTGCCGGTGAAAAGCCCGCCCCCGTGCACCATGACGGCGACGGGCATCGGCGTGCCGTCCCGGTCTTTCCTCCGGTAGAGGTCGGCATACAGTGTATTACCGTGATGGAGGATGTGATGGCCGCTTCGCAGGAGATCCGGCGCTTCTGCTTTTTCAATAAAATTAATTAATTATACCACTTTTTTCCGCCTGAATCTACTGGCAAAGTCAAAGAAACGGCGCCGCGGTTTTGGGCGAAAGCGACGGGCGAAAATGGGGCTGGCAATCCGGCGGCAACTGTGTCAAAATGGGAAAAAGCGTCCGAACGGATGGCGGAAAACGAAGGATCAGAGGAAACGCAATGAAGGGTTTTTGCGAAAAGAAATTCGGCTCCATGCTGCTCTCCGGCACATTCACCAAGGCAGTCATGTATCTGATGCTGCTCAGCGACAGCATCATCGCCGGCTATTTCATCGGGGAAGCGGGCGTTGCCGGCATCAACGCCATCACGCCCCTGACCGCCGTCGTCACCTTTTTTGGCGACCTGGTCTCCACCGGCGTCGGCATCGTCTTCACGCGGGAGATCGGCGCGATGCGAAAGCGCCGCGCGGATGAGATCTACGGCCAGGGCCTCATCATCAGCGTCGGCATCGGGCTGCTCTCCGCGCTTTTGATCCTCGCGTTCCGCGGCGTTTACTTCTCCGTCAGCGGCGTCAGCGGCGAAATCCTGGAAAAGGCGCTGCAATACTACCGCCTCATGCCCCTCAACGCCTTTCTGACCATCGTGATCTTCTACCTGGAGCAGATGGTTTACAGCGACGGGGACGAGCTGTGCAACAACATCTGCTACGGCTTCCAGATCGGCGGGAACATCCTCTGCTCCATATTGCTGACCCGCTTTATGGGGATGACGGGCATCATTCTCGGCTCGGTCATCGGCAACGGCCTCGGCATCCTCACATGCCTGTGGCACTATTTCCGCAAGGAGAACACGCTGCACTTCGTCTGGCACCTGTCCTTCCGGGACTTCCTGCTGACCTCGCGCTACAGCATCGTGGATTCCTCGGTCTACATCTGCTGGGGCCTGATGGACTATGTGATGATCGGCTTCGTCTCCGGCCGCTACGGCGAGCCGGGCCTCATCACCCTCGCCGTGGTCGTCAGTCTGATCGAGTTCGGCGTCGTGATGGACGGCGTGGGCATGGCGATGCAGCCGCTGGTCGGCACCTATTACGGCGAGCGGAACCATGTGCTCATCCGGCGCGTCATGCGCTCCGGCGTCAAGGCCGCGTTCATTGAAGGCGCAGTCGCCACCGCGCTCATCTGGGTCTTTGCCCGGCAGTTCTGCGGCCTGTTCGGCATCACCGGCGGCGACGCGCTGGCCCCGTCCATGTCCGCCCTGCGGATCGTATCGCTCGGATTTGTGTTTTGCAGTATGGTGTCCCTCACGACCTCGTACTATATGCTGATCGACCGCATCGGCATGGCGACCTGCATCGCGTGCTTCCAGAACGGCTTGCTCTACATCCTCCTGCCGATACTGGGAGGGACCCTTTTCGGCATTAACGGCATGTGGGCCGGCTTTGTCGTTTCTCCGATGCTGACGCTTGCCTGCGCCTGTCTCTTCGTCTATCTGCGGTTTGGAAGGGAGAATTTCCCCTTCCTGCTCGTGGACATGGACACGGAAATCGAGGTCATGGACGATACTCTTTCACCGGAATCCGCGGTGCGCCTGTCGGATCGCGTCAGGGACAGCCTGCTTTCGCACCGGTATACGAGGGCAAAGGCCAACAATGCGGCGCTCTTTGTCGAGGAGATCGGCCTGACCATCCTGGAGAGGAACAGACAGGCAAAGAAACCGGTGCTGATCGAGCTGTCTCTCTTCTTTGAAGAGGGATCGGTTCTCATCATCGAACGCGATTCGGGAATACTGTTTGATCTAACAAAATCAGATGTTCAGGTCGGGGAATTGAGCGGCTTCATACTGAGCGGCCTGATGGAAGCGCATCAGGAAAAGGCCTACCTCGTAACCACCGGCTATAACCGCAACATGATCCGTTTTTCCAGGAAGTAAGCGCGGCGGGAGGGAAGAATCAGATGAACGTATACGATTTTGACGGCACGATCTATCCTACCGACTGTTCCATCGACTTTTTCTTCTGGTGCATGAAGCGCCATCCCAAGCTGTGGGTTACTTACTTTCCGAAGACGATCAAGAATCTCGTTTTGAGGAAGATGGGCAAAATGACGGAAGCCACGATGCAGCGGGAGTTCTTCGGCTATCTGACGCTGGTGGACGACTTTGACGAGCAGATCAAACGGTATTGGGACAAGAACGAAAAGCGGATCGCCTCATGGTATCTGGCGCAAAAGCGGCCGGACGACCTGATCATCAGCGCTTCGCCAAACTGCATCATTGAACCGATCGCGAACCGGCTGGGCGTGCGCTTCATGGCCACGGATTTCGACCGGGAATTCGGGGTATTTCTCAATAAGATGAAGTACGCGAAGGAAAAGGCCCGGTACATCATCGACCAGGGCTTCCCGATGATTGAGAATTTCTATTCCGATTCTCTCGCCGATACGCCGCTGGCCCTGTTGGCTGAAAAGGCACATCTGGTCACCAACAAAGCCAGCACCGTGATCGACTGGCCTGAGCTGGATGCGGAAACCATGGCCAAGGTCAAGAAAAAGATCGACACGGGCTGGAACAGCTATGTGAAAGAGGATTAGCGCGTGTATACCATCATCTATGATTTCGGGACCGGCAGCGTCAAGACCTGCCTGTTTGAAATCGATTCTCAGATACGACTTGTGGCAAGCGCCACCGCAGGCTACGGCCTTTACTTCTCCGCCGACGGCGGTGCGGAGCAGGATACGGAGGAATGGTGGGCGGCGCTGTGTTCGACCACGCGCGAGCTGTTCAGGAAATCGGACGTCATGCCCCAACAGATCGCGGGCATAGCCTTCTGCTCACAGATGCAGGGATCGGTCTTCGTCGATGAAAAGGGGAACGCTCTGAGGCGTCCGATGAATTACCTGGATCAGAAGGGCGTGAAGGAGTATAAGGGCTGCATGGGCACGGGCATCATCAAGGTCTCCGGATGCAGCCTGTACAAGC
>ONVR01000140.1 GCA_900321335.1 uncultured Eubacteriales bacterium
GCCGCCCTTGAGATCACGGAAAACGGCACCACCCTCAAGCTGGAGCGGGCAAAGCCGGCCCCGGCTGCGGGCAGGAGCTATGCGCCGGCTCCGGCGGAGACGGCGGAGCGGGACGTCCGGGAGGACGGCGTGATCCTGGACGACGCCGGGGTGGTGACCATCGCCTCGCCCATGGTGGGGACCTTCTACTGCGCCCCCGCGGAGGGCGCCCAGCCCTACGTCGCCGTGGGCACCAAGGTGAAAAAGGGAGACGTGGTCTGCATCATCGAGGCCATGAAGCTCATGAACGAGATCACCGCCGAGTGCAGCGGCGTCATCGAGCAGATCTGTATCGAGGACAAGGCCTTCGTGGATTACGGCACACCGCTGTTTAAGGTGCGCAGGGAGCTGAGAGCGTGAACAGAGAAGAGATCATGAACATCCTTCCCCACCGGGACGACATGCTTCTGGTGGAGGAGGCGTACCTGGAAGACGGCGCCGCCCACGGCAGGTACACGGTCAGAGGCGACGAGTTTTTCCTCCGGGGACACTTCCCCGGCAACCCGGTGGTGCCCGGGGTGATCCTGTGCGAGATGCTGGCCCAGTCGGCCTGCGTGCTGCTGGCCGCCGGGCAGTCCGAGGGCTGCACCCCGTTTTTCACCAGCATGAACAACGTGAAGTTCAAAAACCCCGTCCGGCCCGGGGACACCTTTGAGACCCGGTGCGTCATCACCCGGGAGAAAAAGCCCTTTTATTTCTGCGCGGGAGAGGGCTACGTGGACGGCAAGCTGTGCGTAAAGGCGGAGTTCTCCTTCGCCCTTGTGAAAAACGACTGAGGATCGAATACCTGTTTTGAGAGGGTAAGACATGTTTTCAAAAATTCTTATCGCCAACCGCGGTGAGGTGGCGGTGCGGGTGATCCGCGCCTGCCGGGAAATGGGAATCAAGACGGTGGCGGTCTATTCCAAGGCCGATACCTACGCCCTGCACACCGCCATGGCGGATCAGGCCGTCTGTATCGGGGAGGCGTCCTCTTCCGACAGCTATCTCAACGCCGAGCGGATCGTGGCGGCGGCGCTCTCCACCGGAGCCCAGGCCATCCATCCCGGTTATGGTTTTCTTTCGGAGAACCAGGCCTTTGCCCGCCTGTGCGAAAAGTACGGTCTCGTCTTTATCGGGCCCGACGCGGATATTATGGATAAGCTCAGCGACAAGGAGCAGGCAAAGCGCATGATGGCCCAGGCAGGCGTGCCCGTGATCCCCGGTTCCCGGACGGTCACCGACGCGGCCCAGGCCCTGGCGCTGGCCGAGGAGCTGGGCTATCCCGTGCTGCTCAAAGCCAAAGCCGGCGGCGGCGGCCGGGGGATCCGGCAGGTCAACGGCCCGGAGGAGATGGAAAACGCCTTTGCCACGGCCTGCGCCGAGAGCCTGGCCGCCTTCGGCAGCGGCGAGCTGTACATGGAAAAATTCATCCACCCCGCCCGGCATATCGAGTTTCAGATCCTGGCCGATGAGGCGGGCAACGCGGTATGTCTGGGGGAGCGGGAGTGCTCGATCCAGAAAAACCACCAGAAGCTGGTGGAGGAGACCCCCTCTCCGGCTGTGACGGAGGAAAAGCGGCAGGCGCTGATCCCCAAGGTGCTCGGCGCCATCCGGCAGATCGGCTACACCAACGCCGGGACCCTGGAGTTCCTCATGGACCGGCAGGGAAACTTCTACTTCATGGAGATGAACGTCCGGCTGCAGGTGGAGCACACCATCACCGAGCAGATCACCGGCGTGGACATCGTCAAGTGGCAGATCCGCATCGCCGCCGGGGTGGAGCTGGACTTTACCCAGGAGCAGGTGCGCTTCAACGGCGTGTCCATCGAGTGCCGGATCAACGCCCGGGCATCCGGCCGCGTGGATTTTCTCAACATTCCCGGCGGACCCTTCGTCCGCTTTGACACCTTCCTGTGGAACGGCATCACGGTGCCCCCCTTCTACGACCCTCTCATCGGAAAGCTCATCGTATGGGCCCACAACCGGGAGGAGGCCATCCGGAAGATGAAGGCCGCCCTGTGTGAGCTGACCATCCGGGGCCTGCCCACCAACACGGACGAGGAGCTGGCCATCGTCAGCAGCGAGGACTTCTCCACCGGCGATTACGACACGAATTTCTTTGAAAACCAGATGGGATCCTGAATCCCCAAATGACCATTCGGAGGTGATTTCCCATGGCGGAAATTCCGTTTCTTCAATTCCTGAAGCCAAAAAACGAGCTGGAGCAGGGCGGCCGCACCCCGGTCTTCCACGAGATGGAAGAGGTGGAGGCAGCCAAGCAATGTCCCGTGTGCGGCAAGCGCACACCCATCAGCGTCCTCATCGGCGAGGACTTCAGCGTCTGCCAGTGCGGACACCATTTCCGCATGGACGCCAGAGAGCGCATCAACAGCTTTACGGATAAGGACTCCTTTGCCGAGCTGTTTACCGACGTAAAGAGCCGGGACGTCATCGATTTCCCCGGATACGTCAAAAAGCTGGAGAACGTCCGCATGGTCAGCGGCGAGCCCGAGGCGGTGGTCTGCGGCACCTGCACGGTGCAGGAGCAGCCCTGCGCCCTCTTCATCATGGAGCCCTACTTCATGATGGGCAGCATGGGCACCGGCGTGGGCGAAAAGATCACCCGGCTGTTTGAGTACGCCGTGGACCGTGGCCTCCCCGTGGTGGGCTTTACCGTGTCCGGCGGCGCCAGAATGCAGGAGGGGATCCTCTCGCTGATGCAGATGGCCAAAACCAGCGGCGCCGTGCGCCGTCACAGCGAGGCCGGGGGCCTTTACATCACGGTCCTGACGGACCCCACCACCGGCGGCGTCACCGCCAGCTTTGCCATGGAGGGGGATATCATCCTGGCTGAGCCGGACGCCACCGTTGGATTTGCCGGCAGCCGCGTCATTGAGCAGACGGTGCACAAAAAGCTGCCCGAGGGCTTCCAGAAGGCGGAGTTTCTCATCGACCACGGCTTTGTGGACGCCGTGGTGCCCAGAGGCCGCCAGCGGGAGGTCATCGGCCGGCTTTTGAAGATGCACAGGCAGGAGGGCTGACCATGAGTACGGCATATGA
>ONVR01000372.1 GCA_900321335.1 uncultured Eubacteriales bacterium
GCGCTGGTGCGGATCCCCGCCGCCAGAGGCATGAGCACCCGGGTGGAGCTGCGCAGCCCGGACCCCTCCTGCAACCCCTATCTGGCCTTTGCCGTGTGCCTGGCCGCCGGCCTGGACGGCATTGAAAAGGGCATGACGCCCCCCCCCGAGATCACGGAAAACATCTATGAGATGAAACCGGCCCAGAGGAAGGCAAACGGCATTGAGAGCCTGCCCGATACCCTGCATCACGCGGTGGCGGCGCTGGATGCCGACCCGGTCATCAAAGACGCCCTGGGCAGCCACATTTACAACCAGTATGTCACCGGCAAGCTCAAGGAGTGGGAGTCCTACCGCACCTACGTGAGCAACTGGGAGGTCCAGCACTATATCGTCGCTTACTGATTTTTCGCCCCGGACGGCTTCTGCCCTCCGGGGCGCTCTCCTGTGCTGACCGTGATTTTTTGCCGGACTTGTTTACAAATCCAAAGTTTTGCGATACAATAAGACTGGTATTTTATCGTGTGGTACGATCGCCTGCGGCAGGGGCGGTAACGGAAGGAGGCAGTCCGGGTGAGCATAAACCGGTTTACGGAGGATATGGCTTTTGCCCCCGTGTTTCAGGCGGATCAGCTCAGCCACGCCTACCTTGTCTCTGGCGGCGATGCCGGAACCCGGAGCGCGCTGGCCCGGACACTGGCCGCGGCTATTGTGTGCACCGGCGGCGACCGGCGGCCCTGCGGCACCTGCGCCCAGTGCAAAAAGGCCCTCCGGGGCGTCCACCCGGATATCCTTCACGTGGAAAAGCCCAAGGACAAGGCGTCCATCCCCGTGGATACGGTGCGCGCCGTCTGCGCCGACGCGGCGGTGATCCCCAACGACGCCGATGCGAAGGTATATATCTTTGACGACGCCTCCGTCCTGTTCCCGCCGGCCCAGAACGCCATGCTCAAAACCCTAGAGGAGCCCCCCGGAAAAGCCGCGTTTATCCTGTGCCTGGAAAACCCCGGCCTGATGCTGGACACCGTCCGGTCCCGCTGTGTGGAGATCGACCTGATGCCCCCTGCAGAGCAGGACGGAGAGAAGGACCCCTATGTGCAGGCGTTTTTTGACGCCCTGGGGGAGGGGAATTTTGCGCTGATCCGGTTTTCCTTTTCTCTGGACAAGCTGGATAAGCAGCAGCTGATGGATTTTGCCGTCAGCGCCCGCCAAGAGGCGGTCAGACTTCTGCGGCAGTGCGTTTCCGGGGAGGCGTGTCCGTTTCCGGCAGGACGGCTGACCCGGGTGACCGAGGCGCTGGAAACGGCCATCACGTATTTAGAGGCAAATGTTGGTACCGTACACGTGGCGGGCATGTTGTCCGCCGCACTTACAGAAGCGGAGTGAGAAACAGTTTTGGTTGAAGTAGTCAATGTGAAATTCAAAAACAAGGGGAAAGCCTATTATTTTGACCCTAAGGGCCTGCAGATCTGTGCCGGTGACGCCATCATCGTGGAAACGGCAAAGGGCATGGAGTACGCCTCCTGCACCAGAGGCAATCATCAGGTGGAGGATAACGAGGTGGTGCAGCCCCTGCGCCCCGTGGTCCGGCTGGCCACGGAAATGGACAGCAAACGCAACGAGGAGAACAGAAAGCAGGAAAAGCAGGCGTTTCAGATCTGCCAGCAGAAGATCCTTCAGCGCGAGCTGGATATGAAGCTGGTGGATGTGGAGTACAATTTCGAGCGCAGCAAGCTCCTGTTCTTCTTCACCTCTGAGGGCAGAGTGGATTTCCGGGAGCTGGTCAAGGATCTGGCCGCCGTGTTCAAGACCCGCATCGAGCTGCGCCAGATCGGCGTCCGGGACGAGGCCAGAATGCTGGGCGGGTTTGGCATCTGCGGCAGACCCTTCTGCTGCAGTCAGTTCCTGGAGGAGTTCCATCCCGTGTCCATCAAGATGGCCAAAACCCAGGGACTGTCCCTGAACCCCGCCAAGATCTCCGGCGCCTGCGGCAGGCTGATGTGCTGTCTCAAGCACGAGCAGGAGGCCTATGAGGATATTGTGAAAACGGCGCCAAAAAACGACGCCTTTGTCAGAACGCCGGAGGGGTACGGCAGCATCGACGGATTGAACCTGCTCCGGGGAACGGCCCGGGTGCGGCTGGAGACCGGCAGCGAGCTGACCTATAAGCAGTTCACCTTTGACGAGCTGGAGGTTCTGGGCGGCAAGGGCAAACTGGCGGAGTATCTGGCGGCCAAGGCGGAAGGCCGGCTGGCAGAGGCCGGATTCCCGCCGGTGGAGGTAAAGCCGAGAAAGCTGGAGCAGGCGCCTCCGGCAGAGGAGTTTGACCGCTCCTGGCTCACGTTGGGCCAGCCGGAGGAGCAGAAGGAGGAAAGACCCCAGAAATCCTCCCGGAATCGGAAAAATCACCGCCGGGGCAAGTCCGGCGAGAACAGGGGCGGCGAAAACGCACAGTCCAAGGCGGAGAATCGGGACGGGCAGCAGAAGCCCCGGGATCCGAATAAAAACCGGTCCGGGCGGGGAAAAACCCAGGGCGGCGGGCAGGCCAATGCCGGCGGCAGGGACAACGCGCCCCGCAGCAGCGGACCGGAGAGCGGAAACGTCGCCGCACAGGATCCGGTAAAGAAAAAATCCTCCGGCCACAGGAACCGCCACCGGAGAAAACCGGGCGGCGGCCAGGCAAAACCGGAAAAAGCAGAATAATTTGACCGCTTCCGGTATAGGATATATCGGAAGCGGTTTTTCCGCAGATCGGCAAAAAGTCATTTCAGCTATTGACAAGATGATCAAAAGATGGTATTATACTCTTTGCTAAGATATCGCGGGGTAGAGCAGTTGGTAGCTCGTCGGGCTCATAACCCGGAGGTCGTGCGGTTCAAGTCCCACCCCCGCAACCA
>ONVR01000328.1 GCA_900321335.1 uncultured Eubacteriales bacterium
ACACGTCCGGCAAAAAGTGCATCTCGATCTTCAGCAGGCCGTCGCCGGTGCAGGACTCGCAGCGGCCGCCCTTGACGTTGAAGGAAAAGCGGCTGGCGTTGTAGCCCCGGCTTTTGGCCTCCTGGGTAGAGGCAAAGAGCTCCCGGATATCCGTGAACAGCCCCGTGTAGGTGGCAGGGTTGGAACGGGGCGTCCGGCCGATGGGTGACTGGTCGATGTTGATGACCTTGTCCAGGGCCTTGAGGCCCTCCACCGCCAGGTGTTTGCCCGGCCTGATCTTGGCCCGGTTGAGCTTCTGGGCCAGGGTCTTGTAAATGATCTCGTTGACCAGAGAGGACTTGCCGCTGCCGGAGACGCCGGTGACCAGGGTCAGGGTCCCCAGAGGGATCTGCACGTCGATGTTTTTCAGATTGTTCTCCTGGGCGCCCCGGATGGTGAGATACTTCCCGTTTCCCGGTCTGCGCTGTGCCGGCACGGGGATCTTCTTCCGGCCGCTGAGATAGTCCCCCGTCAGAGAGCGGGGCTCCGCAATTATATCCGCCACGGTGCCGCAGGCAACCACCTCGCCCCCGTGGATGCCGGCGCCGGGGCCGATGTCGATGATGTGGTCCGCGGCGTACATGGTGTCCTCGTCGTGCTCCACCACGATCAGGGTGTTGCCCTGGTCCCGGAGCTGCTTGAGGGTTTCAATGAGCTTGGCGTTGTCCCGCTGGTGCAGGCCGATGCTGGGCTCGTCCAGGATGTACAGAACACCCATAAGCGACGAGCCGATCTGGGTGGCAAGGCGGATACGCTGGGCCTCGCCGCCGGACAGGGTCCCCGCCGTCCGGGACAGGGTCAGATACTCCAGTCCCACGTGCTGCAGAAAGCTCATCCGGTCCCGGATCTCCTTGATGATCCGTCCGGCGATCATGCTGTTTTTCTCCGACAGCTCCAGCGCGTCGAGAAACGCGATGCCCTTATCCACGGACAGCTCCGTAAAATCGCTGATGCTCAGGCCGTTTACCGTTACGGCAAGCACCATATCGTTGAGCCGCTTGCCGTGGCAGTGGGGGCAGGGGGTCTCGGACATGTACTCCTCCAGTTCCTGGCGCATACCCTGACTGGCGGTCTCCCGGTAGCGGCGCTCCAGATTGCTGACAATGCCCTCGAAGGGCTGGGAGAGGGTCCCCTTCCCGTCCTCCCGCTCATAGGTCAGCTTCAGAGGCTCCCCTTTCGTGCCGTAGAGCAGCACGTCCAGCACCTCCTCCGACAGATCCTTGACGGGCGTCGTGAGTTTGAAATGATACCGCTTTGCCAGGGCCTCGAAATACATCCGGGCCACGGAGTCGGTTTTGACGCTGCCCCAGCCGTTGGCGTTGATGGCCCCGTCCAGAATGGACAGATTCCTGTCGGGAATGATAATATCGGGATCCACCCGCATCTGAATGCCGATGCCCGTACAGGTGGGGCAGGCTCCGGCGGGGTTGTTGAAGGAGAACATCCGGGGCGTCAGCTCCTCCATGGAGATGCCGCAGTCCTCACAGGCATAGTTCTGGGAGAAGGTCAGTTCCTGCTCCTGGCCGATGACGTTGACGGTCACGATGCCGCCGGACAGGGCCGTGGCCGTCTCGACAGAGTCCGTCAAACGGTGCTGGATATCCGGTTTGATCACAAGCCGGTCCACCACGACCTCAATGGTGTGCTTCTTGTTCCGGTCGAGCTTGATCTCCTCGGTCAGGTCGTACACGTTTCCGTCCACCCGGACCCGGACGTAGCCGGAGCGGCGCGCGTCCTCAAAGAGCTTCGTATACTCGCCCTTCCGGCCCCGGATCACCGGGGCCAGGATCTGGATCTTTGAGGCCTGTTCCAGGCTCATGACCTGGTCCACGATCTGGTCAATGGACTGCTGCTTGATCTCCTTGCCGCACTTGGGACAATGGGGAACGCCCACGTTGGCCCACAGAAGGCGCAGGTAGTCGTAGATCTCCGTAATGGTGCCCACCGTGGAGCGGGGATTGTTGGAGGTGGTCTTCTGGTCCACTGAGATGGCCGGAGACAGTCCCTCGATGCTGTCCACATCAGGCTTGTCCGCCTGACCGAGAAACTGCCGGGCATAGGAGGACAGGGACTCCACGTAACGGCGCTGACCCTCGGCATAGATGGTGTCAAAGGCAAGGGAGGATTTTCCGCTGCCGGACAGGCCCGTCATGACCACCAGCTTGTCTCTGGGGATCTCCACGTCGATATTCTTCAGATTGTTCACCCTGGCGCCGGTGATTTTGATGCTGTTGCGCATGGCCGTTCATCCTCGTTATATGTAGAAAATCAGTAAGAGTTATTATACCATTTTCCGGCGCCGGATTCAATGGCCGGGCCCGTTTTCTTTTTTCCAAAATTTTTTCGGCACAAAAACGCCTCCGCAAAACCCTTCCGGCTCTGCGGAGGCATCCGCTCATCCCCAGATTCCCTGGGCCACGTTCTCCACGACCTCGCCCACCGCTCGCGCGGCCTTTGTAATGCGGCGGCGCCTGCTCCGGGGCCGGATCACCGCCCCCAGCAGCGTTCCCGCCGCCACGCCGAAGGCCATGCCTCTGGCAAACCCCATTGCTTTGTTCGTCATATTTGTTACCTCCGAATGATCTGTCAGTTGTAGTATTTACTTGCCATTGGCACAATATTCAGCTATAATTGCATTGTTCCAAACAAAATTTCAAGGAAGAGAAGCGATGCCAATGCTGCTGATCAAAAACGGACGGATCGTCGACCCCGCCGCCGGTACGGACCGGATTGGGGATCTGTTCGTGGAAAACGGAAAAATCGCCCCCCTGCACCGCGTTCCCGGGGACCTTCCTCCGGACCGGATCTTGGACGCATCGGATAAGATCGTCGCCCCCGGTCTGGTGGATATGCACGTCCATTTCCGGGATCCCGGTCTGACTTACAAGGAGGACATTCTCACCGGCACGGATGCCGCCGCGGCCGGCGGCGTCACCACCGCCGTATGCATGCCCAACACCAAGCCGGTGATCGACACCCCGGAGACGGTGCGCTATGTGCTGGACAAGGGCGCGGAGAGCAAAATCAACCTGCTGACCTACGCTGCCGTCACCCGGGGCCAACTGGGTCGGGAGCTGACGGATATGGAAGCCCTGTATCAGGCCGGCGCCGCCGCCTTCTCGGACGACGGGGTCCAGCTTCAGAGCGCAAGTCTCATGCGGCAGGCGCTGCAAAACGCCAAGGTCCGGGATCTGCTCATCTGCAGCCACTGTGAGGACACGGACATGGTGCAAAACTACGCCGTCAACGAGGGGATCATCTCCAAGCGTCTGGGCCTGCCGGGCCGCCCCGCCATCGCCGAGGAGCTGATGGTCGCCCGGGACGCCATGCTCGCCCTGGAGACGGGAGCGCGGGTCCACATCTGCCATGTGAGCACCGCCGGATCTGTGGAGATCATCCGTCACTACAAGGCAAAAGGCGCCCGGCTGACCTGTGAGACCTGCCCCCAGTACTTCACCCTGACCGAGGACATCGTCCCGGCCAAGGGCGCCATGGCCCGGGTCAATCCGCCCCTGCGGACCGCCGCGGACATGGAGGCCATCATCGAGGGGCTCCGGGACGGCACCATCGACGTCATTGCCACGGATCACGCCCCACACTCTGACGAGGAAAAAAGCCGCCCCCTGCCCGACGCCCCCAGCGGCATGTCGGGACTGGAGACCTCCCTGGCCGTGACCTACACCCGGCTGTGTCTCCAGCTGGACTTCTCCGTCAGCGAGATCCTCCGGCTCATGTCCACCGCACCGGCAAAGCTCCTGGGCCTGGAAAAGGGCAGGCTGGCCGTGGGAGACGACGCGGATCTGATCATTTTTGACCCCGCGGAAAACTGGACCGTGGACACCGCCCGGTTCCATTCCAAGGGCCATAACACACCCTTTGCCGGTTCCCTGCTCACCGGGCGGGTCAAGTACACCGTCTGCGGCGGCAAAGTGGTATACGCCGACCAATAAAATCAGGAGGTTTCACACCATGTCGTTTGACACCCTGCAAAAGAAAATATGGGATCTTGCCAACCCCACCGTGGCCGGGCTTGACCCCCGGCCGGAGCACGTTCCCCCGGCCATTCTGGAAAAACACCTGGCGGCAAAGGGCAACACCCTGGCGGCGGCGGCCGACGCCTTTTACGAGTTCAACTGCGGCCTGATCGACGCTTTTTGTGACCTGGTCCCCGCCGTAAAGCCCCAGTCCGCTTACTACGAGCTTCTGGGCTGGGAGGGGGTTCGCTGCCTCAAGCAGACGGCGGACTACGCCAAGGCCAAGGGCCTGTACGTCATCGCCGATGTCAAGCGCAACGACATCGGCACCACTGCCACCGCCTACAGCGAGGCCTATCTGGGCACCGTTACCGTTGGCGGCACGGCGCTGGCTCCCTTTGATTTTGACGCCGCAACCGTCAACGCCTATCTGGGCTCCGACGGAATCGTCCCCTTTGTGGAGACCTGCGTAAAATACGACAAGGGCATTTTTGCCCTGGTAAAGACCTCCAACAAATCCTCCGGAGAGCTTCAGGACATGACCGTCAGCGACGGCCGCACCGTCTATGCCTGTGTGGGCGAGCTGCTGGAAAAGTTTTCCGGAGATACCGTCAGCCCCCTGGGTTACAGCTGCGTGGGCGCCGTGGTGGGCGCCACCTATCCCGCGCAGTTGACGGAGCTTCGGGAAAAGCTGTCCCACACCTTCTTCCTGGTGCCCGGCTACGGGGCACAGGGCGGCGGGGCCGCCGACGTGGCCGGCGCCTTTGACGAAAAGGGCGGCGGGGCCGTGATCAACTCCTCCCGGGCCATCATGTGCGCCTGGAAGCAGACCGGCAACGGCGGCGCGGACTATCAGCAGGCCGCCCGGGACGAGGTCCTGCGGATGCGCGATGCGCTCAGATCGGCGGTGAAGGGCCTGTGATTGAAACAATACAGAGTATCGACGCCGCCATTTTACTGTTTATTCAAAATAACATCCGGGGCGGTCTTCTCACCCCCATCATGGTCTTCTTCACCACCATCGGAGACAACGGCTATATCTGGCTGGCCCTGGGCGTGGTGCTGATGTTCTTCAAAAAGCACCGGAAAATGGGCTTTTATATCATCCTTTGCATCGGTCTTTCCTGGATCGTCAACGACAGGATCATCAAGCCCATCGTCTGCAGGCCCCGGCCTTTTTTGACCGTGCCGGGTCTGGAGGCGATCGTTCCCCTTCCCCACTCCTTCTCCTTCCCCTCTGGTCACGCCTGCGCCGGCTTCTGCGGGGCTGTGGTGCTGACCCGGTTCCGGGGCGGAAAGCTCGCCCCCATTTTCCTGCTGGCGGTGGTCATTGCCCTGTCCCGGATCTATGTGGGTGTACATTATCCCTCGGACATTGTGGCCGGCGCCCTTGTGGGTACCCTGTGCGGTCTGCTCTTCACGTGGATCCTTCTGCGGTGGCTGGACAGGCCCGCTTCAAAAATTCTCAGAACACCGGAGGGGAAATAAGCATGCACGAACTGATACAGCTTGGTAAAAACACCTTTTACATTGAGTGTCTGTCCCGTATGGGCATCTACCGTCTGGACGAAAACAACGTCTGCATCATCGACACCGGCGCCGACCACGACTCCGTGGACAAGCTGCTGGAGTATCTGGACCAGAACCACTGGACCCCGAAGATGGTGCTCAACACCCACTCCCACGCGGACCACATCTTCGGCAACGCGGTGCTGGAGTCCATGGGGTGCAAGTGCTACTGCTCCGGCATTGAAAACGTTTTTATCCGCAACACCTTTCTGGAGCCCAGCTTCATGTACGGCGCCGATACCTTTGACGCCATCGAGACCAACACCTATATGGCAAAGCCCTCTCACTCCGAGGAGCTGACCCAGGAGATCCTGCCTGCGGGTTTTGCCTTTCGCCGTCTGGACGGCCACTCCTTCGCCATGAGCGCCATCAAAACCCCGGACGACATCTGGTTTCTGGGAGACGCCGTGGTCTCTGACGGGCTGCTCAGCCGCTACCATCTGACCTTCCTGGTGGACGTGGAGAAATACCTGAAATCTCTCGACGAGCTGGACACCTTCACCGGGGCTCTCTTCGTCCCGGCCCACTCCAAGCCCAAGACAGACATTCGCCCTCTGGTCCAGAAAAACCGGGAGAACACCATGGAGATCATCGACCTGATCGGGCAGCTCTGCCGGACGCCCCTGTCCCAGGAGCAGCTGCAGAAGGCCATCTTCGACCACTACGGCCGTCACATGACCGTTCCCCAGTACGTGCTATCCGGCAGCATTATACGGACGTATCTGTCCTATATGCGCAGCCACGGGCTGGTGGAGTACATCATCGAAAACAACATGGTCAAATGGCACACGCTGTGAGCAAAAAAGACCGGGAAGCAT
>ONVR01000119.1 GCA_900321335.1 uncultured Eubacteriales bacterium
GGCGCTCTGCTGTTCCGGCGGCAGGGCGTCCCACTGGGCCTGCTGGGCCTCGTATTGGGCAAGGGCCGTCTCATAGGCGGCCTGGCCCGCCGCCAGCTGCTCTGCCTGCTGCGAAAGCTGCACGGCGGTCTCGTCCAGCTGAGCCCGGCCCTGGGCGGCCTGGGCCTCCAGCTCTCCGCGGCCCTGCTCCAGAGCGGCGCGGCCGTCATCGAGCTGGGCCTGCCGGCTGACAAGAGTCAGACGGGCCTGCTCCAGCTCGTAATAGGCGTTGTCGTAGTTTTGATCGTAGGCTGCCCGGGCGTCGGCAAGGTCCTGCCTTGCCTGCTCCAGCGCGGAGACGCCGTCGGCGTAGTCCTGCTTCGCCCGGTCCAGCTCCGCCTGCCCGTCGGCGAGCTTCTCGCCCGCGTCGTCCAGCTCTTCCTGGGCCCGGTCGATCTCCTCCCGGGCGGGGGCGGTGAGTTCCTCGTATCTGGCCTGCGCCCGGGCGGGAGCCAGGTCTTCCACGGCGGTCTGCACGGGGCCGATCCGGTCCCCGTAGGCGTCGTCATAGGCCATCAGCGCCGCAGCGCCGTCCACCGACAGGTACAGATCCGTAAAATAATCCAGGTCAAAGGTCTCCGGGGGCAGGATGACAAAGGCCGCCACGCTCCCGCTGCCGAGAGCGGAGGTGCCGTGGGAGATCTTCGTCATGTACAGAGGGGACCGGACAACGCCGGTTATGGTCAGGGTGTCTGTCTTCAGAGCGCCCTCCATGCCCTCCGCCAGCTGGGCCACGGTGACGGTGTCTCCCACCTGAAGGTCCAGCGCCGTGAGCAGAACCTGCTCCGCGGCGCACTCGCCCACGGCCTGCGGGAGCCTGCCGGAGACAAGCTCCGGCACGTTCATCGTCTCAGACAGGTCGTGGAGCTTTACGATGGCCGTGTCCTCTCCGGCCGCCACCACGGCGTCGAGAGAATAGCCGGGCACCGCGCGGTTCACCCCGTCCAGATCGCCCAGGATCTCCGCGTCCGCGGCCGTTACCCCCTGGGTGGATACCACGCGCAGATCGAACAGGGCCGTTTCGTCCATATACCGGTCCGCGGAGATCTGCATATCCGGCTGGGTTGCCCGGATGCCGGAGAAGAAGCCGGCGGCCAGCAGCAACAGCAGAGTGATGGAGAGAAACCGGTTGAAGGTCCGCCGGATCTCCCGAAAGAAGTCCTTTCCGTACGCGCTGTTTACCATTCGATCGCCTCGACGGGGGTGGGGTGCTCGTTGAGCAGGATCTTTTCCTGCATGCCGTTTTTAATGGTGATGATCTTGTCCGCCATGGGCGTGATGGCGGAGTTGTGGGTGATGACGATCACCGTCATCTCCCGGCTGCGGCACATATCCTGCAGCAGCTTGAGGACCTCCTTGCCCGTGGCGTAGTCCAAAGCGCCCGTGGGCTCGTCGCACAGCAGCAGCTTGGGGTTCTTGGCCAGAGCCCGGGCGATGGAGACCCGCTGCTGTTCGCCCCCGGAGAGCTGGGCCGGGAAGTTTCCTGCCCGGTGAGACAGTCCCACCCCGGCGAGGATCTCCCCGGGGTCGGCGCTGTTTTTGCAGATCTGAGAGGCGATCTCCACGTTTTCCAGGGCCGTAAGATTCTGGATCAGGTTGTAAAACTGAAACACAAAGCCGATCCGGCGCCGATACTGGGTCAGCTGGCTGCTTTTGTAGCCGCTGATGTCCTCCCCGTCCACCACGATCCGGCCGGCGGTGAGCTTTTCCATGCCCCCCAGCAGGTTCAGAAGGGTGGTCTTTCCCGCGCCGGAGGGGCCCACGATGACCACGAACTCCCCCTTCTCCACGGTGAAGCTCACGCCCCGGAGGGCGTGGGTCACCACGTCGCCGGAGACGTATTCTTTTTTCACGTTGTCAAATGTGATGTAACTCATAGGTCGAATCCCGCAATACCATACAATTCCGTTTGCATAATCAGCTTATTTTACCATTGACGGTCTTTTTTGTAAACGGCGCAAATGTGAAGATTGCGTTAAAAAACCGTGAAAAAGCACAAAAAAGCGGCAGGGTGTCGCCCTGCCGCCGAAAGGGGGCGGATCAGTTGCCGCCCATTTTTTCAAACATGGTCTCGTTGTACTTCTGGAACCAGTAGTCGTTGAGCTCTCCGTGGATGCGGATGGAAGTGGTCTCATAGTCAAAGGACAGACCGGGGAAGTCGTTGCAAAGGCTCTTGGCCGTGTTGTACATAACCACGTCGAAGAGCTTGCTGCCCGTGAGCTTGATTACGTAATCGATCTTATGCATTTCCATTGGATGTTCGCCTCCTGATAAAATATGGGTTTCTGCTATCACTTTATACCATTTTTGCCGGATATGCAACAGTTTTCTTTGAAAAACGGCCGGGCCGCAGCCATTGGAAAGGCTTGACAGACGGGGGCTTTGGTGATAACCTTTTAATTTACAGGAACAGCCGATTCCCCATACCGTTTTGCAGAGAGGAATGAAACGATACATGGAAGACAATCAGTACACGTTTGAAAATGAGCAGTACCGCAAAGCCTACTGGCATACCTGCAGCCACATCATGGCCCAGGCCGTGAAACGGCTTTGGCCCGAGGTGAAGCTGGCCATCGGCCCCGCCATCGACGAGGGCTGGTATTACGATATGCTGGCGCCCTTTGCCTTTACCCCGGAGCACATGGAGCAGATCGAAGCCGAAATGCGGAAGATCTGCAAGGAAAAGCTGAAGCTGGAGCGCTTTGAGCTGCCCCGGGAAGAGGCCCTTGCCCTGATGAAGGACGAGCCTTTTAAGGTTGAGCTGATCAACGACCTGCCCGAGGACGAGGCCATCAGCTTTTACAGACAGGGGGAATTTACCGACCTGTGCGCCGGTCCCCACGTGGACAGCACCGGCCGGATCAAGGGCAATGCCATCAAGCTGCTGGCCTGCAACGCCGCCTACTGGCGGGGCGACTCCAACCGGGAGACGCTCCAGCGCATCTACGGCATCGCCTTCCCCAAAAAGGACGAGACGGACGCCTACCTCCAGCGGCTGGAGGAGGCAAAGCGCCGGGATCACCGCCGGATCGGCAGGGAGCTGCAGCTGTTTATGACCGACGATCTGGTGGGCCGGGGCCTGCCCATGCTGCTGCCCAAGGGCTACACCATCTGGCGTGAGCTGGAGAACTATATCCGGGACAAGGAGCTCCATCTGGGCTACCAGCACGTGATGACCCCCTGCGTGGGCAACGTGGAGCTGTACAAGACCTCCGGCCACTGGGACCACTACAAGGACAACATGTTCCCCGCCATGGAGCTGGAGGACGAGGCTTACGTCCTGCGCCCCATGAACTGCCCCCACCACATGATGATCTACGCCAACCAGCCCCACTCCTACCGGAACCTGCCTCTTCGCATCGGTGAGATCGCCCACGATTTCCGCTTCGAGGCCTCCGGCACCCTCAAGGGCATCGAGCGCGGCCGCCACTTCTGCCAGAACGACGCCCACCTCTTTGTCAC
>ONVR01000141.1 GCA_900321335.1 uncultured Eubacteriales bacterium
ATCTCTTTTTATAAACGCTCACTGACGGCTGCCGCACCGATGATCAGCACGGCGCCGACGATCCCGGCAATGCCCAGCGGCTCGCCCAGCACGATGGCGGAGCAGAGAATGGACATGACGGGCTCGATATAGCCGAGAATGGAGATGGTCTGCACCGGCAGATTCCCCATGGCGCTGAAGTACAGCCGATAGGCAAGGCCGGTGTGGACGATGCCCAGCATGGCTGTCAGCAGCACGGAGCGCAGATCCACCGGGATGGGAGTTCCCCAGTTCCGGTACAGCACGTAGGGCAGCACCACCAGGGCCGAGACGCCCAGCTGGACGATACACCGTTCCGTGGGCCGGATGTTTCGCAGCATCTTGTTGCACAGCACGATGCCCACAAAGCAGACCGCCGCCGCAAGCCCCAGGGCGACGCCCCTGAAATTTACGCCCTGCCGCTGGCCCAGAACGCCGGAGACGAGAACGATGCCGATGCAGGCGGCCAGGACGCACAGGAGCTTTTTTCCGGTGAGCTTTTCCCGGAACAGCAGGGGAGAGAGGAAAATCAGCACGATGGGGGCCATGTAGTTGCACAGACTGGCAACGGCCACTGTGGTGTGGATATAGGCGGCAAAGAGAAAGACCCAGTTCAGTCCCAGACAGATCCCGGAGAGGACCAGCCACCTGCCGTTGACCCAAATGGCCTTGCCGTCGGGCTTTTTGCCGGAGAGCAGCTGGGTGGCCAGCAGAAACAGGCAGCCGATCCCGCCCCGGCACAGGACCACCAGCTCCGAGGGAAAGCGGATGAAGCGCAGGATCATGCCGATGGTGCCATAGAGCATAACGGCGATGATGTATTTCAGCCGTTCCGTGTGAACACTTGTCGTAACCATTGATCCGCGTTACATCTCCTGTCGGCCCTCCAGGGCCCGCATCAGGGTGGCGTCGTCGGCAAATTCCAGGCTGGAGCCCACGGGGATGCCGTAGGCAAGGCGGGTGATCTTCACACCGAAGGGGCGGATCAGCCGGGAGATGTACTTGGCGGTGGTCTCACCCTCCGTGTCCGGGTTGGTGGCCATGATGACCTCCTCGATTTGTCCGTTGGCGATCCGGTCCACCAGCTCCTTGATCTTGATGTCGTCGGGCCCCACGTGGTTCATGGGGGAGATCACCCCGTGGAGCACGTGGTAGTGGCCGTTATACTCCCGTGCCCGCTCCATGGCGATCACGTCCTTGGGGTCGGAGACCACACAGATCTTGGTCTCGTCCCGGCGGGGGTTGGAGCAGATGGAGCAGATCTCGCTGTCCGTCAGATTCTGACAGATCCCGCAGGTGTGTACCGTCTGCTTTGCCTCGAGGATGGTCTCGGCGAAATCCCGGGCCTGCTCCGGGGGCAGACTTAAAATATGGAACGCCAGACGCTGGGCGGACTTGGTGCCGATCCCGGGCAGAGAGGCGAATTTTTCAACGAGCTTTTCCAGCGACGGCGGGAAAAAAGACATACAGCATCAACCTTTCACGATGAAGTCAGCCCCGGAGCTGTGCGATCCGGGCGGCGCGGTCGGGGGCCTTGAATACGTCGCTGCCGGCCACAAGGACGTCCGCGCCGTTTTCCACGCAGAGCCTTGCCGTCTCCGGATTGACGCCTCCGTCCACCTCAAGCTCACAGGCAAGGCGCTGTTCGGTGATGGCCTGCCGCAGCAGCCGCAGCTTGGGCAGCATATCGGCCATGAATTTCTGCCCGCCGAAGCCGGGCTCCACCGTCATGACCAGGGCCAGATCCAGCCGGGGAAGGTAGGGCAGCAAGGCCTCCGCCGGGGTCTTGGGCTTGATGGCGATCCCCGCCTTTTTTCCGGCCCCATGGATCTTTTCGATGCAGGTGTCGGGGCACCCGGTGGCCTCCAGATGAAACACCACCAGATCGGCCCCGGCGTCGGCAAAGGTCTCCACGTACCGCTCCGGCCTGTCGATCATCAGATGCACGTCCAGAGGCATGGAGGTGTATTTGCGCACGCTCTGCAGGACGGGGATGCCGATGGAGATGTTGGGGACAAACACCCCGTCCATCACGTCAAAATGCAGATAGTCCGCGGTGGAGACGGCGTCGATATCCGCGCCGAGCCTGGTAAAATCCGCAGAGAGGATAGAGGGGGAGATCTTCGTCATAACAAACACTCCTAACACGTGTACATGTCGTCCGGCATAAGATAAATCAGCGTCCGGCGCTTTGAGATAGAGGCCGCCGCCGAAAGGGTACCTCACCGGCGGTTGGCCTCCCTGTTTTTGTAAATTGTGGAACGGTAAATATTATACTCTATATATTGTGTGGAAACAAGAGAAAACGGGAAAAATAATCCCGGACCGCCCGGAGAAAGAGAACCGGTGATGCCGTTCATAAATTGTTCATAAATAAGTTAAAAAATATTTACATAAAGATGGTAAATATATGTTACTATTCTGCTGTAAAATCAATGCGCTTCCGGAAGGTGGGGAAATTGCCCCTGCTTATTGACACGGGAAGTCAAATCGAATAAAATAAAACGATAAGGCAGGTGTTGCAAGTGAAAGAGATATTGCATAAGTCGGCGCTTCCGATCTATCTCACCGCGGCGGTGTGGATTGTGTACTGCATCGTGTTTCCGGTCTATAAGCTGTGGCACTTTGCCGTTTTGATCGTGGTGACGGTGCTGGCTTATGAGCTGTTTGCCAGGCTGTTTCCGGGAAAGAAGGAGTACGTGGAGGAGCCGGTGGAGCCGGTTTCCACGGGCGATGAGCAGATCGACGCCCTGCTTGCGTTTGGCCGGGAGACGGTGGATGAGATGAAGGTGCTCCGCCGGGAGATCCGGGAGCAGACGGTCTGCGGCAAGATCGACAGGCTCATGGAGCTGACGGACAAGATATTCCGGGACCTGCTGGAGGATCGGAACGACTATAAGCAGATCAAGCGGTTTTCCGATTATTTTCTGCCCACCACCATGAAACTGCTCCGGCAGTACCGGGAGATGGAGCAGGCGGGTGTTTCCGGTGTCAACACCACAGGGACCATGAACCGCATTAACGAGGTGCTGGACACCACGATCCTGGCCTATGAAAAGCAGCTGGACGCGCTGTTTGCGGACCAGGCGCTGGACATTGAGACGGACATTGAGGTGCTCAAGGCCATGATGAAAAAAGAGGGACTGGCGCAAAAGGATTTCTGATACAAGACGGAATCATCACATATCACATACAAAATGAGAGGAGCAATACACAATGGATAACAATGCAGCTGAGTATGTACCTTCCCTGACTCTGAATCCTGACACGGATAAGGGGCTTCCCACGGCGGCGGAGATCGCCAAGGTGGCGGAGGAGAAAGTGGCGCCGGTGGTGCTGGAGCGGGATCAGCTCACGGAGGCGGAGCAGAAGATGGTGGACGATTTTGCAAAGCAGATCGACATCACGGATACCAATATGGTCCTGACCTACGGCTCTGCGGCACAGAAGAACATCGCCAACTTCTCCGAGGCGACCTTGAACAATGTCCGCACCAAGGACATGGGCGAGGTGGGCGACATGCTCTCCGATCTGGTGGTGGAGCTCAAGGGCCTGAATTTTGACGATGAGGAGAAGAAGGGTCTGTTCGGGATCAAGAGAAAGATCCAGAAGAATCTGACTGCCCTCAAGGCCCAGTATGACAAGGCTGAGGTCAACGTGGACAAGATCGTGGATATGCTGGAGAAGCACCAGATCACCCTGCTCAAGGACACGGCTATGCTGGACAAGATGTATGACGTGAATCAGTCCTACTTCAAAGAGCTGACCATGTACATCATCGCCGGCAAGCAGCGGCTGGAGGAGTGCAAGAACACGGAGCTGGTACGGCTGCGGGAAAAGGCTGAGCAGAGCGGTCTGCCGGAGGACGCCCAGGCGGCCAACGACTACGCCAACATGATCAACCGCTTTGAAAAGAAGATCTACGATCTGGAGCTGACCCGGATGATCTCCGTGCAGATGGCGCCTCAGATCCGTCTCATCCAGAACAACGACAGCCTCATGATCGAGAAGATTCAGACCTCCATCACCAACACCATCCCCCTCTGGAAGAGCCAGATGGTGCTTGCGCTCGGTATGCACCACTCCCAGCAGGCCATGGAGGCTCAGCGTGAGGTCACCAACGTCACCAACGAGCTGCTCAAGAAGAATGCGGCCAAGCTCAAGCAGGGTACCATCGACATCGCCAAGGAGTCGGAGCGGGGCATCGCCGATATCGAGACCCTCGTGGAGACCAACAATAAGCTCATCGAGACCCTTGAAGAGGTCCGCAGCATCCAGGAGGAGGGCTCCAAGAAGAGAGCCGAGGC
>ONVR01000109.1 GCA_900321335.1 uncultured Eubacteriales bacterium
TCCGCCAAGGGCCGCCGGGTGCTGCTGCTGGCCATGTACGAGGGCAGCATTCACGAACCCGTCAACAGCTACGCAGTGTTCCCCGTGGCGCTGATCACCCTGGTCAACGCCATCCGGCCGGAGGCGCCCAAAACCTTTGCCTTCTTCCGGGAGCAGGGCGTGACCATCAAGGTGATCTCCGGCGACAACCCCCTGACCGTCTCCACGGTGGCCGGTGAGGCCGGTATTGAAAACGCGGAGCTGTACGTGGACGCCCGCACCCTGACCACGGACCAGAAGATCAAGCACGCCGTGGAGAAGTACACGGTATTCGGCCGGGTGACCCCCAGCCAGAAGCGCAAACTGGTCCGGGCCATCAAGCGCCGTGGCCACACGGTGGCCATGACCGGTGACGGCGTCAACGACGTGCTGGCCCTGAAAACCTCCGACTGCAGCGTGGCCATGGCCTCCGGCAGCGACGTGGCCTGTCAGGTGTCCCAGCTGGTGCTGCTGGACTCCAACTTTGCCTCCATGCCCTCCGTGGTGCTGGAGGGGCGCCGGGTCATCAACAACATCGAGCGGTCCGCCTCCCTGTTCATTGTGAAAAACGTGTTTTCCCTGCTGCTGGCGATCACCACGCTGATCATCTCCGTGCCCTATCCCCTGACGCCGGCGCAGCTGTCTCTGGTCAACGTGCTGACCATCGGCGTCCCCTCCTTCGTCCTGGCCATGGCGCCGGACAAGAATCTGGTCCACGGCCGGTTTATCAAAAACGTCCTGCGCCGGGCCCTGCCCGCGGGCATTACGGACTACCTGGCGGTGTTTGCCTCCATCCTCATCGGCCAGCGGCTGGGGCTGGACAACGACATGCTGGCCACCACCACCACGGTGATCATGGGCGCTGTAGGCTTTATGATGCTCTTTACCGCCTGCCGCCCCTTTACGGTGATCAACCGGATCTTGCTGATCACCATGCTGGCGGGCTTCGTGCTGGCGCTGATCTTCCTGCGGGGCTTTTTCGGGCTGGTGGCCCTGCCCGGCAAGGCGTTCTGGATGCTGGTCATCATCATCGCCGCCTGCGTTCCGGTCATGTTCCTGCTGACAAAGCTGCTGCAGCGGCTGTTGTCGGACAGGCGCTGAATGGCCCTTGCGCATCGGCGGGAACTGTGGTATCCTTGCACTGACACATTCCGCACAACGGGGAGAATGCATATGGCTTTTAAACTTTTCAAAAAACAGAATCCTGAGGATATGCCGCCGCAGCAGCGGGCACAGCGGGCGCAGCTGAGCATCGGCATCCGCATCGTCGCCTGCGGCTATCTGGGCTATCTGGGCATCACGCTGCTCAAGCAGGCCATCGCCGGCGAGACCGGCATCAACCAGACCCTCTCCTGGGTGATCCCCTTCTTTTTCCTGGCGGCAGCCCTGTTTCTGATGGTCAATCTGATCCTGGAGCTGGTGCGCAACTACAAGGCCGGCGTCTATAGCGCCGCCACCTACGCCACGGAGGAAGAGGACGGGGACGAGGCCGCCGAAGACGGGTCCCCGGATCCGGAGGAACGGGATCCCGAGGACGAGACGGCTTCTCCGGAGGAGACGGCAGCGTCCGACGGGGACGAGGAAGAATAACAGGCAGTACAGCGGCGGAGCGCTTCGGCCCGCCGCTGCTTTTTCTATGGAGACGCGATGAAGAAAAACGATATCTTTACCGTCACCGTTGCGGGGTTTTCCGCCTCCGGTGACGGGGTCGCCCGAATCGACGGGCAGGTGGTATTTGTCAAAGGCGCCCTGGACGGAGAGACCTGCCGGGTGAAGATCCTGAAGGTGGGCAAGACCCAGGCATACGCCAAGGTGGAGCAGGTGCTGACCCCCTCCGCCCACCGGGTGGAGCCCCTGTGTCCCAACTTCGGCAAATGTGGGGGCTGCGCTCTGATGCACATGGACTACGCTCAGGAGCTGGCCTTCAAGCGGGACCGGGTGCTGGACGCCCTGCGGCGCATCGGCGGGCTGGAGCCGGAGGAGCTGACGATCAGCGCCTCCCCCCGGGAGTATGCCTACCGGAACAAGTGCATCTACAGCGTAAGCCGGGACGGGAAGGGCCGGGCCGTTACGGGCTTTTTCCGTCAGCGGAGTCACGACGTGATCCCGGTGGAGCGCTGCGCCATCGAGTCCGACGTGTCCGGCAGGGCCGCCGGCGCCGTCCGCCGTTGGATGGACGATTGTGCCGTGCCCGCCTATGACGAGACCACCGGCACCGGGATCGTGCGCCACGTGTTCTGCCGGTACGGGTTTGCCAGCGGCCAGGCCATGGTGGTCCTGGTCTCCGCCCGAGA
>ONVR01000143.1 GCA_900321335.1 uncultured Eubacteriales bacterium
ATAATGTGTGCAAACGGGGAAGCGGTGCTTCCGAAACGATTGAAAAGGAGAAATGCGGTATGGAAAACAAAAAGGATTTCTTTGAAGTTTGGAAAGAGGAGTCTCCCGAGACCCTTCAGGCGTTCTTTGACTTTGCCGGCGCCATCGGCAAGCACGGCGGCCTGGATGAAAAGACCTTTCAGCTGGTGTACATCGGCATGCAGACCTGCAAAGGCAACGCCGCATCCGTGGCGGGCCATACGGTCTTTGCCAAACAGGCCGGCGCCACCCGGGAGGAGATCAAGGGCGTGATCTTTACATCCATGATGGAGGTGGGCATCAACGGCGTGTACGACTGTCTGCTCGCGGCGTTGGAGGCCTATGACAACGCGCAGTAAGGGCGAAAAAACGTAAAAATCGGGGAGAGGCGGAGCCGAAACCGGCAGGCCGCCTCTCTTTTTTCGCCAATTCGGGAAAAATCTTATAAAAACTGAAAAAATCCCTTGACAGACGCCCGCATCTTTGGTATTCTAACAAAGCGCCACGGCGTAGCCACGCCAGTAGTGCGCACAAAATGCGATGAAGCGGGAGATTGCAGGCCCGGCCTGGTCACTTCCGTGGAGTATGTCCGGTGCCCGCGGTATAGCGGACACGCAATCGGGCGGCTGAGAATGTGCTGTGGACAGCGTATATCGTCTGCACAGAGAGAGTACCGGCCAAATATTACCGTTTGCCGGTTATCTTTATGGGCGGAAATGATACGCACGGTTGTGTGTACAGAACTTCTCATCCGTACATTTTGTAGAGCGGACCCAATGCCGCTTAAAAAAACGTACGTCTTAGGAGGAACACAAGACAATGGCAAAGAAAATGATTCGCATCCGACTCAAGGCCTATGACCATCAGCTGATCGACATGGCCGCAAGCAAGATCGTAGAAACCGCCAAGCGCACCGAGGCGAAGGTTTCCGGTCCCATCCCCCTTCCTACCGATAAGGAAGTCGTCACCATTCTCCGCGCTGTTCACAAGTACAAGGACAGCCGTGAGCAGTTTGAGCGCAGAACCCACAAGAGACTCATCGACATCACCAGCCCCACCCAGAAGACCGTCGAGGCTCTCATGGCTCTTGAGCTGCCCGCAGGCGTTGAGATCGAGATTAAGCTCTGATCTCACCCCAAACACAGTCTGCACCCTGCGTCCGTAAAGGACGGGGTCAAGTTGGCAGCCTCTGGCTCTGAGCGTACCTATATAAATAAGGGCGCTTCGTTGCACGGCTAAGCGAGCCAACCAATAACCTATCAAGGAGGAAAAAACATGAAAAAAGCCATCATCGGTAAAAAGGTCGGCATGACGCAGATCTTCGATGAAAACGGCAAGGTGATCCCGGTAACGGTAATCGAAGCCGGACCCTGTGTCGTCGTCCAGAAGAAGACGGCTGAGAACGACGGGTATTCCGCGGTTCAGCTGGGCTTCGGGGACGTAAAAGAGAAAAAGCTCACCAAGCCCCAGGTCGGCCACTTCCAGAAGGCCGGTGTGGACTTCAAGAAGGTGCTCAAGGAGTTCCGTCTTGAGGATGCCGAGCAGATGAACGTGGGCGACGTGGTCGCCGCGGGCGTCTTTGCGGCAGGGGAGAAGGTCGACGTGACCGGCATCTCCAAAGGTAAAGGCTACGCCGGCGTTATCAAGCGCTACGGCGCACAGCGTACCCCCACGTCCCACGGCGGCGGTCCCGTTCACCGGCACGCCGGTTCCATGGGCGCCTGCTCCACGCCTTCCCGGATCTTCAAGGGCAAGATCGGCGCGGGCCACATGGGCGTCGATCAGGTCACCGTCCAGAATCTTGACGTGGTCAAGGTGGACGAGGAACTGAACATGATTGTTGTCCGGGGCGCCATTCCCGGCCCCAAGGGCGGTGTGGTTTACCTGAAGAACACCGTCAAGAACAACAAGATCAAGCACACCGACACCACCATCAGCAGCAACCCGCAGAAGGCTTCCGCAAGAGTCAATCCGCAGAAGGCCTCCGCGAGAAAGAACTAAAGGAAAGGAGAGAACATAAATGCCAACTGTTAAGGTTTACAACATGGCCGGCGAGGTCACAGGCGAGGTCAATCTCTCCGATGCTGTTTTCGGCGTAGAGCCCAACGAGCAGGCCATCCACGCCACAGTAAAGAATCATCTTGCCAATCTCCGCCAGGGCACCCAGAGCGCCCTCACCAGAGCCGAGGTTTCCGGCGGCGGCAGAAAGCCCTACCGTCAGAAGGGCACCGGCAACGCCCGTCAGGGCAGCACCCGTGCGCCCCAGTTCACCCACGGCGGTATCGTATTTGCTCCCAAGCCCAGAGATTACAGCTACAGCCTCAACAAGAAGCTCAAGAGACTGGCGCTGAAGTCCGCCCTGTCTCAGAAGGTCCTCGACGAGGCGGTCATCGTGGTCGACGGCATTGCCTGCGACGAGATCAAAACCAAGTCCTTCAAGGCGTTCCTTCAGGCCGTCGGCGCTGACGGAAAAGCCCTTGTGGTGACCCCTGCGGTAGACGAGAAGGTCGTCAAGAGCGCCCGGAACATCCCCGGTGTGGTCACGACCTATGCCGCGAACCTGAACACCTACGACGTTATGAACGCCAAAAAGTTCATCGTTGACAAGGCTGCTCTGGCAACAATCGAGGAGGTGTACGCATAATGAAGTCTGTTTACGACGTAATTATCCGCCCGATCATCACTGAGCAGTCCATGGAGCAGACCGACATCAAAAAGTACGCTTTTGAGGTCGCCCGTGACGCTAACAAGATCGAGATCAAAAAGGCGGTTGAGGCCATCTTCGGCGTTAAGGTCGCCAAGGTCACAACCCTGAACATGGACGGTAAGGTCAAGCGCACCGGCCGCTATCCCGAGGGCAGACGCGCCGCGTGGAAAAAGGCGGTCGTCAGACTGACCGACGATTCCAAGACCATCGAATTCTTCGAGGGAATGGTGTAAGGGAGGATTAGAAAATGTCTATCAAAACGTTTAAACCCACCACTCCGTCAAGAAGAAATATGACCGTTTCCGGCTTCGACGGAGTTGACAAAAAGGCCAAGCCGGAGCGCAGCCTGCTGGAGGTGCTCAAAAAGCACAGCGGCCGCAACAGCTACGGCCGGATCACCGTCCGCCACAAGGGCGGCGGCAACCGCAGAAAGTACAGAGTCATCGACTTCAAGCGGGACAAGGTCGACGTGTTCGGCGAGGTCGTCCGCATTGAGTACGATCCCAACCGCAGCGCCAACATCGCCCTGATCCAGTATGAGGACGGCGAGCGCCGCTACATCCTGGCTCCCGTTGACCTCAAGCCCGGCGACAAGGTCATGTCCGGCGCTGAGGCCGACATCAAGCCCGGCAACGCGCTGCCCATTGCCAACATCCCCGTTGGTACCATCATCCACACCATTGAGCTCTACCCCGGCAAGGGCGCTCAGCTTGTCAGAAGCGCCGGCACCGCCGCCCAGCTTATGGGCAAGGAGAATGGTCTGGCTCAGGTCAGACTGCCCTCCGGCGAGTACCGCTACGTGCGTCTGGAGTGCAAGGCCTCCATCGGCCAGGTGGGCAACACCGACCACGCCAACATCCACATCGGCAAGGCCGGCCGCAAGCGCCACATGGGCATCCGTCCCACCGTCCGCGGCTCTGTCATGAACCCGAATGATCACCCTCCCGGAGGCGGCGAGGGCAAGTCCCCTGTGGGACGTCCCGGCCCTGTTACGC
>ONVR01000191.1 GCA_900321335.1 uncultured Eubacteriales bacterium
AGAAGTATCGCTATCGCGATAAACCCGGCTCCGGCAGGGCCGAAGACAAGACGGAAGGATTCACTCATAAGAGAGTTGGATCCGACGGCCTCACCTGCGGGGGTGAGAGCACCGGTCGAAAGATCGACGAGCCCGGAGGACAGGATCGTGATGGCGGTGAGGGAGCAGACGATTATCGTATCGGCAAAGACCTCAAAGATGCCCCACATGCCCTGCCGGACAGGCTCTTTGACGTTGGAGCTGGAGTGAACCATAACGGAGGAGCCAAGACCGGCCTCGTTGGAGAACACGCCGCGCTTGAAGCCCATTTTCATAGCCAGGGCGATGCCCGCGCCAAAGCCGCCGCCGGCGACAGCCTTCAGAGAGAAGGCACCCTTGAAGATGGCGGAGAACACCGCAGGAACGGTGCCGATATGGGTAAAGATGATCACCAGCGTGCCGATGAGATAGATGATCACCATGAAGGGAACGATTTTTTCCGTAATGGCAGCCACGCGCTTGAGTCCGCCGATGACCACCAGACCCACGGCGATGACCAGGAAGATACCCGTGGCGATGGTGGGAATGCCAAAGGCGGAGTTGACGTTGGAGACCATGGAGTTGACCTGGCTCATATTGCCGATGCCGAAGGAGGCAAGCAGGCAGAAGAAGGAGAAGAGAACGGCCAGGATCGCGCCGATGTGCTTGCAGCCCTTCTTGGCGCCCAGACCTTCTTTCAGGTAGTACATGGCGCCGCCGTGCCACTCGCCCTTCTTGTCCTTTCTCCGGTACAGGATGCCCAGTACGTTCTCAGAGTAGTTGGTCATCATGCCGAAGAAAGCGATCAGCCACATCCAGAACACAGCGCCGGGACCGCCGGTGGCGATAGCGCCTGCCACGCCCACGATGTTGCCGGTGCCCACGGTGGCGGCCAGAGCCGTACACAGGGACTGGAACTGGGAAATGGTGCGGTCTTTCGTGTGACCTGTAACGTGCTTGTCTTTGAAGATGGCGCCGATGGTGTTCTTGAACCAGTGGCCGATGTGGCCGACCTGGAAGAACTTGGTCAGGACCGTCATCAAAATGCCCACAAATCCCAGAAGGATCAGTGCGGGCCAGCCCCATACCACACCGTTGACGGCGTTGTTTACGGTTTCAATCGTTTGAACCATTGCTTCTCTCCCTTTCTCTTATTACATATGCCGCTGGGGATAATAATATTTCTTTGTCTGACGGATTGCGGGAGAAAACAAAACGGCGGCACCGGACAGGCACCGCCAAATACGGGAAAGACGCCAGCGTATCGCTGACTTCCCGGCACTTCTGTCCTTTTGCCTGAGAGATTTGGCCTTGCGGCCTTGCACCTTCGGCACCCACGTATTGTGAGCTTCTCCAGAAATCCATCGACAGCCGGTCCTGAAAACCTGAGAGTGTTACTCCTTCGGTGGATTGCTCCGTTTCCCGGCTGCGTCACTTGGAAATATTAAGATGTGATTATCATATCATAATTTTTATGATTTGCAACATTAAATTGAAAAATTTTTCCGTTTTTTCCCCGGGTTTTGGCGAGAAAGAGCTGGCAAAACGGAAGAGTTGAATTTTACACGGGTTTCGGGTACAATAGAAGCGCTGAAAAGGAGGGATTTTTCCGTGACAGCCTGCAGGATCCTTGCCGTCAATCCCGGTTCTACCTCCACCAAGGTGGCGCTGTTTGACGGTGAAACACCGATCTTCAACGAAACGATTTCCCACAGCAAAGAGGAACTGTGCGTTTATCAGACCGTTCAGGACCAGCTCCCCATGCGCAGACAGGTGGTGCTGGACTGTCTGGAGAAGCACCACGTCGCCCTGGAGACGGTGGACGTCTTCGTGGGCCGGGGCGGCGGCCTGCTGCCCACAGAGGGCGGGGTCTATCTGGCAGATGAACTGCTGACGGCCCACGCCGCACGGGGGATGCGGGGGGAGCATCCGGCTCAGCTGGCCAGCCAGATTTGCCGGGACTTTTCCCTGCGCTATGGAAAACGAGCATACATCGTCAATCCCCCGGACACAGACGAGTTTGACGATATTGCCCGGATCACCGGGGTGAAGGGCTATTACCGGGAGAGCCACGTCCACGCCCTGAACCAAAAGGAGATCGCCTTGCGCTTCTGCAAGGCCCGGGGCCTGACTTACGGGCAGGTCAATCTGATCGTCTGCCATCTGGGCGGCGGCATCTCCGTCACGTCCCACCGGCGGGGCAGGATGGTGGACTCCAACGATATCATGAAGGGCTCCGGCCCCATGACTCCCACCCGGGCCGGGGATATGCCCTATCTGCACATTGTGGATATGGCTTTCAGCGGTCAATATACCAAAGAGAGCCTGACGGCAAAGCTCAACAAGGACGCCGGGCTTCTGGGCCACTTCGGTACGGAGGATGCCCGGGAGATCCTCTCCCGGATCGAGGAGGGAGATGCGCAGGCCAAGCTGGTCTTTGACGCCATGCTCTACCAGGTGGCCAAATATATCGGCGCCATGGCCGTCGCGTTGAAAGGCGAATATGAGGCCGTGATCCTCACCGGCGGTCTGAGCCGGAGCGTCTACATCACGGATAAGATCCGGGAATACGCCGGGTGGCTGGGGGATTTCGTCGTCATGGCAGGGGAGTTTGAGATGGAAGCCCTTGCCGCCGCCGCCCTCCGGGCGGAGCAGGGAACGGAACCGGTCAAACACTATACCGGCAGGTCTGTTTTTGCAGGCCTGGAAGAAAAGAGTTGACAAACAGGAGAATTGTGTATATCATATATACACAATTCTTTTTTTGTTTTGGAAAGGAGCGTGGCGGTATGTATGCCCTGCAGGTGGAGGGACTGACGAAGCACTATCCGGGCTTCACCCTTCGTGACGTGAGTTTTTCTTTGGAGCCCGGGTATATTATGGGCTTTATCGGTCGCAACGGCGCGGGAAAGACCACGACCATCAAATCGATTCTCAATATTATCCACCGGGATGCCGGGCACGTCTCCGTTTTCGGGCAGGACGCCCTGGAGCAGGAGAAGGCGGTCAAGGGACAGGTGGGACTGGTTCTTGGAGGTGTAAACTACTATCCCAAGAAAAAGCTGAAAACCATCGCCCAGGTGACGAGCCGTTTTTATGAAAACTGGGACCGGGAGGCGTTCTGCCAGCTGTTGGAGCAGTTTGAGCTTGACGAGAACAAGACCGTCTCCCAACTCTCCTCCGGTATGCGGGTGAAGTTTGCCATTGCCCTGGCTCTGGCCCACAGGCCGAAGCTCCTGATTTTGGACGAGCCCACCAGCGGCTTGGATCCGGTCTCCCGGGACGAAATCCTGGAGATCCTGCAGCGCCTGGTGGAGTCCGGGGAACGGAGTATCCTGTTTTCTACACACATCACCTCGGATCTGGAAAAGTGCGCGGACTACATCACTTATATAAAGAAGGGGGAGATCGTGTTCTCCCTGGATCGTGAGACTCTGGAGGACCGGTATTGGGTCGTCTCCGGGGGGATCGACGCGCTTACCCCGGCGTTGGAGCAAACCTTTGTTGGAACAAAGAAAAACCGATATGGCTTTTCCGCCCTGGTGGAGAGGACCCAGGCGCCGGACGGGTTTACGCTGACAAAACCAACCTATGAAGACATTCTGATCCATCTGGAGAGGGAGGACGAACATGAATTTGCTTTTTAAGGAGATCAAGCTGGCCCTGCATCCCTCCATGTTTATTTATCTGGCCCTGTCAACCATGGTGCTGATCCCGGCCTATCCCTATCATCTGATTTTCTTCTATACGGCGCTGGGCATATTCAACGTATCCATGTTCGGCAGGGAGAACAGCGATCCGCTGTACTCGGTGATCCTGCCCGTTGCCAAACGTGACGTGGTCAGGGCAAGGATCCAGCTGGCGGCGCTCTGCCAGCTGGCGCAGATCCTGGTGTGCGTCCTTCTGATGCCCCTGGCGCGCAGGATCAACCCCACAGGAAATCCCGTTGGGCTGGACGCGAACCTCACGTTTCTGGGATCCGGGTTTCTGCTGTATACGGTGTTTAACTTCATTTTCTTTCCCGCCTTCTATAAGACGGCCTATAAGGTCGGTGTGCCCTTCATTTTGGGCTGCGTCGGCATCGCGGTATATATGCTTGCGGAGGAAGGCGTTCTGCTGCTCTTTCCGCCGGCGGCGGTGCTGGACGGCTTTGCCCCGGAGCATCTGCCGGCCCGCCTGCTGGCTCTGGGGATCGGCTTTGCCGTGTGGCTTCTTGGCCTTGTGCTGACCTATAAAAGGGCGGCAGCCCGATTTGAGAAGGTGGATCTATGAATTTGGCGGTATCGCCAAACGCACAGGAACCCATGTACCGGCAGATCTACGAGCAGATCGCCGGGCAGATTCTCAGCGGAGCGCTGAGAGCCGGAGCAGCCCTGCCGCCCATCCGCACGGTGGCGGCGGAGCTGCGCATCAGCATCATCACCATCAAACGGGCCTGGGAGGAGCTGGAGCGGGACGGCTACATCGAATCCATCCCCGGCAGCGGCTGCTACGTCCGGAGCGTACAAAGCGACCAGCGGCGGGAAAAGCTGCATCGGCGGATCGAGGCGGACATTGCCTATTACCGCTCTCTGGGTCTGGAGAAACAGGAGGTCCTGGGTCTTCTGGATGCCCTGTGGGAAGAGGAACCGTAAAAGCCGCCTGCACCCGATAAAAAAGCCTGCACACGTACGTGTGCAGGCTTTTTCGTTTGAAGAGGTGTTATTCCTTCTCCAGGTAAGTGATGCCAACGTAGTGATCCACGTCGGTGCGCTCGCCCTTGTAAACCACAGGCTTGAAGCCGGGGAAGGAGATCTCAACGGTGTAGCTGGCGTTCTTGGGAAGATTCTCAAACTCATAGTCGCCGGCCCAGTTGGTCTCGGTCTCGCAGACTTCACCGGAGGCCTCGTTGGTGATCTTGACCTTGGCGCCGATGCAGACCTCCTCCAGCTCCTGGGGATAGGCTACGGTGCCGGCCAGGAAACGGCTGGGGATGTTCAGGTGTACGACGCTGGAGCCCATATCGCCCAGGCACTCAAGCTGCGTGACCTTGTTGGCGGCGATGAGCTTGCTGATGTTGCTCTCGGGATCGGCCAGATCGCCGAATACCAGCGCCTGGTTGGGGCAGGCCTCAACGCAGCGGGGCTCAAAGCCGGGGTAGTCGGGATCGTCCAGCAGCTCGGCGCACATGGTGCACTTCTGGGGCAGCTGGAGTGCCTCGTTCCAATACACGGCGCCTACGGGGCAGGCGTCCACGATCTGCTTCTGGCCGACGGCCTTCTCCGGATCGATGATGACAATGCCATCCTCGCGCTTGTAGGCGGCGCCGTCCCTGGCGGCCTTCACACAGGCGGGGTTGTCACAGTGAGAGCAGGGGGTGGGGACCGTAGCGGTCTTGACACGGCGCTCGTTGTCGCCGCGCTCCCACTCGTGGATGTTCATCCAGTACTGGCCAAGCTCAGGCTGTGCCTTGCTCAGCGCGGTGTCCCAGCCGCAGTGCTCGTCCTTGCAGGCCATAAAGCAGGCGTAGCAGGCCATGCAGCGGGCGGAGTTAATGGCAATGCCGGGTTTTTTCATAGGCTTCTTAAGCATTTAGACCGCCTCCTTCTTGCATTCTTTCTCGCCGAACAGCAGATCGGCTTCGGCAGAGGTCCGGATGGGACGCTCGGTTTCAAGCTGCTGCTTGTCCACGGCATCCAAAATGAACTCCCAGCCCTGGCCGTAGTTGGGATCGGCCTCAACCTTCTCCACGTCGATGTTGCAGCTGTAGGGAGCCATGGCGGGGACGTAGTCGCCGATGAGACGGCCCGGGGTCAGCACGTTGATGCTGCCGCCCTTATCCCAGCTCTTGTACTCGCCGTACTTGATGGGGTTGTAAATGCCGGAGGAGGTGTATGCGTGAATGGTCTGGGGATACAGACGGTAGGTGACCCGGGCTACGCACAGGCAGCTGCCGCGGTCGTTGAACAGGCGGACAACGTCGCCGTCCTTGATGCCCTTCTGCTCCGCCAGCTTGTGGTTGATGTGGCAAACCAGGTAGGGGTTGCCGTTGATGATCACACGGTTTTTGGGGATCTCCCACAGCCACTTGGCGTGCTGGTTGTAATGGGTGTGATAGTCAAAGCGGGGGTGGGGAGAGATCAGACCGTAGGGGAACTTATCCGCAGACAGGGACTTGTGGCCCTCCCAGGAATCCTGGTACTGGGGAATGGGACGGCGTGCCTCGTCGTCGGGAGCCCAGTAGGTCAGAGACTCGGATACGAACTCGAACTTGCCGGAGAAGGTACCCAGCAGATGCTCCTCCTGGAACACCTTGTGGTTCATGGTGTCGCAGGCGCGGTTCTCGGCAAACCAGTTGAAGCCGGGGTAACGGTCCCAGTTCTCGATCAGGCCGGTCTTGGGATCCTTGTCCTCTTCCTTGTTGGAGACGGGGATGATATAGTAGCCCTTCTTCTTGAACTCTTCCCAGCTCATGGCCTTGGGCAGATCGGAGAACTGCCAGAAGCGCTTGGCCCAGGCTTCCTCATCCCGGCCCTCGGTGAAGCGCTCACCGAAGCCCAGACGGGCGGCAACCTGAGAGAAGATCCAGAAGTCAGAGCGGGAATCCCACAGAGGCTCGATGGCCTTTTCCTGGTAAACGATGATCTGCCAGGAGTTGCCGGTCTCGGAGTGGCTGCAGTAGCCGCCGATACCGGAGGAGCCGACCTCACCGATATCCGTGCGCTCCAGGTTGGAGCAGGCGGGCAGGATCACGTCGGCATGACGGGTTTCCGGCGTCATGTAGATATCCTGGTTGATGACGAACTCCAGCTCAGGGCTCTTGTACATCTTGGCCCACTTATTGGTGTCCAGCATGGTTCCGAAGAAGGAGCCGCCGTAACGCCAGAAGCCGTGTACCTTGTTGTAGCCGGGAGCGGGGTATACGTGACGGGTGAACTCCAGATCCACGCCGCCGCCGCAGAAGCCCTCGCCGTACCACTCGTAGTGGCCGTCGAGAATGGCGTCGGGGAGGTTGGGACGGTACAGCACCTGCTCAACGGGGTTGACGGGCGCGTCGTCGCAGATGGGGTACTTGGCGATGGACGCCAGAGGATCGGAGTAGCCGCCGAACCAGAAGTTGTAGTTCATGGGGCCGCCGCAGCCGGGGGACCAGAAGTTGCGTCCCGGCTTGCCCATGCCCTGCATGGCAAACAGCAGGACCAGCAGACGGGCGTACTCGGTGCCGTTGGCAGAGCGGCAGGCGCCGCCGAAGCCGCCGCGCATGCCGGAGCCGCCGGTAGTGGGCGTGCTCGCCCAGCGGCGGGCAATGGCCTTGATGTCCATGGCAGGCACCAGGGTCAGCTCCTCGGCCCACTTGGGGGTCTTGGGGGTGCCGTCGGGGCCGCGGCCAAGGATATGGTCGGCAAACTCTTTGAAGCGGTGGCCGTGCTGGGCCACGTACTCCTTGTCATAGGTGCCCTCGGTGATCCACACGTAGGCAATGGCCTCCAGCAGCGCCGCGTCGGTGCCCATACGGGGGCCGATCCACTTGTCAGCGTGCTTGACGGAGGTGTAGTTGTTGAAGGGGTCAATGTAGATGAACTGGATGCCCATCTCCTTCATCCACCAGCGCCACAGAGCGGACTCCTGCGCGGAGTAGCCGCCGCGGCTGGTGTCGGGGTCGGTGGACCAGCAGATCATGGTCTCCACGTTCTGCATGGCCATCTCCAGCATATCATAGGGTTCGGGGCCGCCCAGACGCCAGTAGTAGCCGTAGGTGTGGGGGGTGCCCCAGTGGAAGCCTTCCCAGGAGTCGGGGTTATCGGCGATACGGGTGTAGCCCATCATGGAGAAGAAGCGGTTGAACAGGGAGATCTTGTAGCCGACCAGGCCCCAGCTGTGGTGGGAGGAGGTACATGCGGTGATGGTCTCCTTGCCGTAGGTCTTCTGCAGACGCTTGATCTCACGGGCGACCAGGCTCAGAGCCTCGTCCCAGGAGGCGCGGCGGTAGCCGGACTTGCCGCGGTTTTCCGTGTTTCTGTTCTTGCCGTCGGGAGTCTCCACGAAATCCTCGCGGATCATGGGGTACTTCAGACGGTCGTAGGAATACGTCTTGTCTCTCTCACAGTAGCCCAGCAGGGACATGGTCATCTTCCGCTGGGGGGTGTACTCTTTGCCCCGGGCCTTGATGACCCATCCGGCGGGATCGTCGTCCGTCAGAACGACGGGGCGTACACGGCGGATGACGCCGTCAATGGTGTGCAGTGTCATGGGACCGCCCACGCACACGCTGTGGGTGATCCGCTCCTTCTTGCTGTCGGAGCGCATGGCTTTTTCAAAACTCATCGAAACTACTCCTCCTTACACCTTAACTTCGACCATGGCCTTGGCATAATCGCTTCTGGGATCGATCTCCACCATGGTGCCGACGTACTTGCCGTCCTTGCGCTCAAAGGCACGCAGGTCGTAGTCCTCCATTACGGGGATCCAGTAGATCTTGCCGTCGGGACCCTGATAGTGCTTGCCCAGATGGAAGCGATGCTGGAGCATGTCGTTTCCGAAGGGGTCGGTCTTACGGGCGTTTGCGTAGTTGAGATTCAGGAAGCTGGGGTTGACAACGCCGTACTTCTCCCAGCGCATGGGGCCGATGTCCTTCCAGTCGTCGGTCATGGAGCGCATGGTCTCCACGATCACGTCGTATACGTCGGTGCCGGGCATGCCGCAGCCCTCAAAGCCCTCGTACCAGACGCGGTAGGCGTTCATGTGCTCGCTGGGGTGATCCTTCAGGATCTCCTTGACGCGGGCGACCAGCTCGTCCTTGGTCAACGTTACGTTCTCGTCGGGAAGACGCAGAAGATATTTTTTCGTCAGATCCATATTCTACTTCCTCCTTATCTCTTGCAGTCGTCTGCAAGCGCTTTTTTCTGCTCGGGCGTGCCGGTTCCCCGGCCGTCGCCGTAGCCGTAGCTCCAATCCGCAGGCAGGTCGTACTCGGCGACCTTCACGGCCTCGCCGGGGATCACGCCGGTGCCGTAGAACTTTTTGCAAAGCGCGGCCTTGGCCAGCTCCAGCGCCTGCTCCTCGTTTTCGGCACATACGGTGACCTGGGCGGGCTTTACGAACAGGCTATGGGGCTCCGTGGGCTTTTCCCACTGCTTTTTGGCAGCCTCAAAAACATATTTTTTCATGTCGGGGCCTCCTTAATACATTCTGACGTTCTGAATTTCGCGGCCGTTGACCCAGGCGTCGTACTTGGCCAGGAAATTCGCGTCGTCGCCGGCAAACTCGTACTGGGCAAGCTCGGTGGGGTGGACCCACTTGAACTCGTCGTATACGCCGGTCTGGGGCTCGGACTGCCACTTGTTCACAGCGCTGTAGTAGCTGTGCCAGAAGGCCTTGGTGTTGGTGTTATGGGTGATGTTGCCGTTGGCGATGTGTTCCTCAAAGCCATCGGAGGGGCGCTTGTGACCGATCATCTCCATCTTGCCGACGGTGATCTTCATGCCCAGCTGTTCCCAGGCGGCGCGCTCAGCGGCCTCGGGGGGATACTCGTTGGTGCGGACCTTCGTGGTGGGGAACTCCCACACGCCGTCCTTCTTTCTGCAGATCAGCACATCTCCGGTAGGGCCGGCGTGATGCTGGATCAGCACGGAAACAAATCTCATATTCTGTACACTCCTTTTTGTAATTACAGGCTGTACTGATGCTCGGCCATTTTGTAGCCCTGAGCCTCAAGCTCGGCACCGACGCGCTCCCGGAACTGCCGGACAGTTTCCATGGTCACATCTCTGTCGATGCGCTTTACCTCCACGTCGTCTTCCATGACGGAGGCCCACTCGGTAAAGCCGCCTCTGGTGCTTCTGCAACAGAATTTATAAGTTTTCAAATCTGTTCCTCCTTACTGTTCACTTTCTGTCCATGACATGAAATCCTGGTCCTCTGCGGGCAGGGCGCCGATATAGTCCAGGAAATTGATGATTCCCCGTTCCGCGGCGACCATAACGCCCATGTAGTCCATGCCCGGCTGATAGATGATTTCAAACAACTGATCCGCCGCGTTTGGGAGGTTTTTCAGCATGGCCGTGTTTCGCTCATCCATAGCCCAGCTTTTGAATCTGCCTTCTTCCGCGTCGAACTTGTGGATGAAGCACTGATACTGATTGTTGCGAATGAAGGTATACATGACCTCCATGCCTGACAAAACGGCGACCATTCCGCCGTCCCGCATGACTTTCAGCATCTGTTCTCCGTCCTTCTCAAGAGCGCCGATCCGCACGTCGTTGCTGTGATCGCGTCCGTCGTCCTTGATGGGACATGGTTCTCGATTGGGATTGTCGGGTCTTTTACGCATTGTTCCGGCCGGCTCCGGCTTTGGGTTTTATCCGCGTGCGGGCCGCAGATCCAAAGCTGCCGTTGACCGATCATACACCTCTCTTTCCGATAGGCGCCAGGCGCCCCTGATTCGTTTGAAATGCTGTTTCCTTTTCAAAAAACGTGAAGGCCGTTCCGTTTCCAGTGTACGACCCCGCAAGCCAAACGGCTCAGGCCAGAGGATCCTAGGCGAACACCCTTAGATCCGGTGGCTCGGAAACATATAAAATCATACACACTAATATTAAAATATTTTACCCCGAATGTCAACACGATTCTCCCTTCCACAAGGGAAAACCATTAGCATTATTTCGACGCCGGTAACATCGAATTGGTTGTAACCAAACAATCAAAGGAAGCAGCGGCTCCTGCCGCTGCTTCCTTTGATTGTTTTTCAGACTCTACCCACGTTTCTGGCCGCCATATAGGCCAGGGCCGTCGCATTTGTGATGTTTTTCGGGGAAACGCAGTCTCCGATGGGGTAAAACGCCGGAGCGCAGGGGGCGAGGGCGGCAGCCTCCTGCTGAAGAGGCCGCTGGCCCACGGCGTAGATCACCGTGTCGGCAGGGACGGTCTGCTCCACACCATCGGACTCTGTGACCACGCCCTGCGCCGTTATGGCCTTGGCTCTGGTCCGCAGCCGGATGTCCAGCCCGTATTTTTTGATCTGGACCCGGACGCCGGACATGTGCAGGAAATTGCCGCCGTCGCTTACATGGTCCAGCATTTCCACGATGGTGATCTTCCGTCCCATCATGGCCAGGTGCAGGCCCAGCTCGATCCCCACCAGACCGGCACCCAGGATCACCACGTTCTGCCCCACCTTGTCCGGGGCGTAGTAGGCCTCCTCGGCGCCCATGACGTTGGCACCGTCGATGCCCGGAATGGGGGGCTTGACGGGACGGGCACCCAGACATGCGATGATGGCGTCGGGCGCGACAGAACTGGCGTATTCGGGGGTGACGGCGGTGTTGAGCCGCACGTCCACACCGGCTTCCGCTACAAAGCGGGCCTGCTGATTGAGATAATCGTCCAGCTTCGTTTTGAAGGGCACGTCCCGCTCACAGCGCAGCGCGCCGCCGAGCTGTCCCGTTTTTTCGCAGAGAATGACCTCGTGACCACGGCGGGCGCACTGGATCGCGGCCTCCATA
>ONVR01000147.1 GCA_900321335.1 uncultured Eubacteriales bacterium
CCCCGCCCGGACAAGCCCCTCCGCCTCCCGGAGGATCTCCTCCGGCCTGCGGCTCCGCTCCCGGCCACGGACGTAGGGCACGATGCAATAGGAACAGAAATTGTTGCAGCCGTACATGACCGACAGCCAGGCCCGGGTCTTGTCGTCCCGGTTCTGGGGCAGCCCCTCGGCAATGGCCCCGTCCTCCTGCTCCACGGCAAAGACGCGTCCGCTGCCTGTGAGCGTCTGAAGCAGCAGCTCCGGGAACCGCCACAGGGCCTGGGGCCCGAACACCAGATCCACGATCCGGTAGGAATTTTTGATTTTCTCCGCCACGGTCTGCTGCTGGACCATGCAGCCGCACAGGGCGATGACCTGCCCCGGCTTCGCCTTTTTCGTGTGGGTCAGCTGTCCCACGTTTCCAAACACCCGCTTTTCCGCGTGCTCCCGGACGGCGCAGGTGTTGAGCACGATCACGTCGGCCTCCCCGGCCTCCCGCGTCAGCTCATAGCCCATCTCCAGCAGCATGCCCCGCAGCCGCTCGCTGTCGGCCTCATTTTGCTGGCAGCCGTAGGTATCCACCATCGCCTTGGGCTTTTCCGGCAGGGCCGCGCTGCGCTCGGCAACGGCGGCAAGAAACTCTCTCTGCCGCCGGATCTGTTCCGGTGTGATCTCTTGTCGTTTATAACTCACGTCGTTTTTCTCCGATGTTTTCAGAATGTTTAAAAAATTGATGCCTCAGCGAATGATATTTTAACATTTTATTGTAGAATTTACAACTGAAATCATGTATACTATAAAAATAAAGTGGGTAATTATTGTTTTTCCCGCTTGCATTCCATCTTACAGGAGAAAACCGTGGAACTCATTGAGGTAACTTTGGCGGACAAAGCCCTGATCTCAGAGCTGTCCGCTGTGGCCACCGCCATTGTCAGGGACTATTACGACCCCCTGCTGGGCAAGGCGCAAAACGACTATATGCTGGAAAAATTCCAGTCGGAGCACGCCATCGCGGAACAGCTGGCGGAGGGCTACCGCTACTATCTGGTCCGGGACGAGGGCCGCGACGCCGGCTTTATGGGCTTTTATCCCAAGCCCGGCAGCATGTACCTGAGCAAGCTCTACCTGGACCGGGACAGCCGGGGCCGGGGACTGGGCCGCCGGATGCTTGATTTCGTGGTGTCCCAGGCGCGGGCGGAAAACCTCCCCGCCGTGACGCTGAACGTCAACAAGTACAACGACACCGTCCGGATCTACGAGGCCATGGGCTTCCGCCGGGTCCGGTCGGAGAAAAACGACATCGGCAGCGGCTATTACATGGACGATTACGTCTACCAGCTGGATCTGTGATCCCCCGGGGCACAGGCAACATGGAAGGAGCGTTTTATGAAGACCCTTGTCATTGAAACAGCGGCAATCATAAACAACCTGCACGCCATCCGGGAGAAGGCGGACGGCGCCGGGATCATCGCGGATCTGAGCGCCAACGCCCACGGCATCGGCCTGCTGGAGGCGGCGACGGTCCTGCGGGACAACGGCATCGACACCTTTGCCGTCTCCGACCCCTCGGACGCCGCGGCTCTGCGAAACGCCGGCTTTACGGACTGCCATCTGATGATGCTGCGCAGCACCGCCGACGAGGAGGAGCTGAGCACCCTGATCGACATGGGCGTGATCTGCACCGTCGGCTCCAACGAGGCGGCCGTTGCCCTCAACGGTCTGGCGGAGGCCAGAAAGACGGTGGTGGAGGTCCAGATCAAGCTGGACACGGGCTTTGGCCGCTACGGCTTTTCCATCTCGGAGCTGGACAAGGTGGCCGCCATTTACAAGTACATGCCCTCTCTGGTGGTGGTGGGCACCTTCTCCACCTACGCCGCCTCCTGGAGCAGCCCCAAGTTCACCGCCCAGCAGTTTGAGACCTTCGCAAACGCTCTGGACCGGCTCAACGACATGGGCCTGGAAACGGGAGTGGCCCACATCTGCGACGGGGCCGCTCTGTTCAAGTACGATCTGGAGCACATGGACGCCGTCCGGGTTGGCAGCGCCCTGTCCGGCCGGATCCCCGGCAAGGAGATCCCGGAGCTGGAGCGGGTAGGCTTTATCTCCGCCAGTATCGAGGAGATCAGCTGGGCCGTCAAGGGCCGCCGGATCGGCGGAGAAAACGGCGTGGTCATGCGCCGCCCCACAAAGGTGGCCGCCATCTCCGTGGGCTACTACAACGGGTTCGGCGTGGATACGGAGATCCGGCACAAAGGCCTTCTGAGCCTGCTGCGGAGAAAACGCAGACCCTACGTGACCATCAAGGGCAAACGGGCCAAGGTCATCGGCGATATCGGCATGCTGCACACCCTGGTGGACGTGACCAACATCAACTGCACCGTGGGCGACGTGGCGGAGCTTGACGTGGATCCCGTCAACGTCAAGGGCCTGACCATTACATACAGATAAGGAACGACCAAATGGGAAAAATACAAGTTTTATCCGCTCACGTAGCGGATCTCATCGCCGCCGGCGAGGTGGTGGAGCGGCCCGGCTCCGTGATCAAGGAGCTGCTGGAAAACGCCATTGACGCCGGCGCCACCGCCGTCACGGTGGAGATCCGTGGCGGCGGCATGACCTACATGCGCGTCACGGACAACGGCTGCGGCATGTCTCCCCAGGACGCCGC
>ONVR01000365.1 GCA_900321335.1 uncultured Eubacteriales bacterium
CAACCGGGCGTTTTTCCTGTATTCCGCGGAACAGGGACTGGCATACGAAAAGATCACCTGCAGCGGCGCCTACCATGCCATCCGGGACGAGATGGTAGAAGGTGTCAATGAGGCGGGATGGGGAAAATCCGGGCGGTATCAGAAGCTCTCGGCGTTTGAAAAAAACCTGCTGATGGGATTTGTGAACAATGCGGTGCTGGGCGCATACCGGCAGTGGGTGGAAACCGGGAAAGAAACGCCTCTGGAGGAAGTTATTGCGATGACAAATCGGATCGTTCTGGGCGGCGTCAATGCGTTTTTCAAGTGAGGAAACGGAGCATGAAAACAAGAAAATTACGGGATATTGCGGTATCCGAGGTGGGCATGGGCTGCATGGCGTTTTCCCACGGATACGGCCGGATCCCATCGGAGACATACAGCATAGAGGCGATCCGAAACGCATACGCCCACGGCTGTACGTTTTTTGACACGGCGGAGGTATACAGCCCGAATCTGGCCGGCATCGGCCACAACGAGCGTATCGTGGGCAAGGCGCTGGAGGACGTCCGGGACAAGGTGGTGATCGCCACAAAGCTGATGCTCCACGGTACTCATCCGGGGGACGTTTATCCAACCATACGCAGCCATCTGGAGGGCTCCCTCTCCCGGCTCCGGACAGATCGCGTCGATTTGTACTATCTGCATCGGATGAGCGGTGTGCCGGTGGAAAAGGTGGCGGAGTCCATGGGCCGGCTTATGGAAGAAGGACTGATCCGCGGATGGGGACTGAGTCAGGTGGATGTGGACGTGATCGACCGGGCGCAGCGGGTTGTGCCGTTGTCTGCGATCCAGAATATCTACTCCATGGTGGAGCGGGACTCCGAGAAGAAGATCATCCCGTACTGCATGGAGCACAACATCGGATTTGTGCCGTTTTCACCGATTGCAAGCGGCCTGCTGTCGGGGAAGATCACGCCGCAGACCCAGTTCGAGCAGAATGACGACGTGAGAAACTGGGTGCCCCAGCTTTCCAGAGCGAATCTCGCCGGCAATCAGCCGATCGTAGCACTTGTCAAGGCTTTCGCGGAGAAAAAGAACGCGACACCCGCCCAGATCTCTCTGGCGTGGATGCTGCATAAGTACCCGAATGTGGTGCCGATCCCCGGCTCCAAGAACAAAGAGCGCATCGTTGAAAATCTGGACGCCGCGAAGGTAGAACTGACGGATGAAGAATTTACAGAGCTGGAAAAATCCCTTGACGGCCTGAAAGTATACGGTCACAGGGGACTGGGCGGCTTTTAAAAGGAGACCATTATGAAAACAGCAAAACGTATACTTCCCGTCTTCCTGACGCTTGTCCTGCTGCTCGGCCTGGCCGGGTGCGGCGGCGCTTCCGGCGGTGGGGAAACCCCGGTACGGGACGAGACGCAGACAAGCACACAGACACAGGCGGTGACGCCCCCGGCAGGCGATACCCAAAACAGCAATACGGACACAGCCGCCTCTCAGCCTGAACAGATCCCTGAGACCGCCGATCAGACAGGAAACAGCAATGTCCTTGTCCTCTATTTTTCCCGCACCGGAGAGCAGTATGTGGTCGGGGTGATTGACAAGGGCAATACGGCCATCGTGGCGGAGATGATCGCGGAGCAGACCGGGGCGGATCTGTTTGAGATCCTGCCTGCCGATGACCACTATCCCATGACCTATGCGGAGCTGACGGATGTAGCCAAGCAGGAGCAGAACGAGCAGGCCCGGCCGGCATACGCCGGGGAGCTCCCCGATCTTTCCCAATACGACACCGTTTTTATCGGGGCGCCTGTCTGGTGGGGCGACTGGCCGATGATCCTGTACACGGTATTTGAGAACAACGACTTCTCCGGCAAAACCCTGATCCCGTTCTCCACCCACGAAGGAAGCGGCCTCTCCGGCTTTGACCGGAAGCTGGCTTCGGCCTGCCCGGACAGCACGGTCCTCGATGGGCTGGCGGTGAGAGGAAACGAGGCGCAGAACGATCGGGAGCAGGTGCAAAGCGCGGTGAAAGACTGGATCACAGGCCTCGGCTTTTAATCATAATGACAGACAGGGAAGGGGATGTTTTATGAAAACGATCCGTACAGACGGCATCTCATGGCTAGCGCCGGTTCCGGGCGGCACATCCGAGTGGTATTGCGCGATCAGCCGGAAGCAGGGGGACCTGTATGAGGCGGAGGAGATCTTCCGGAGCGGACGGCCCCTGGAGGGCAACAGGCTGTGTCTGATCCACTATCCGGAGGGGACGGTTTACAGACCCGTCTCCCCAAAAG
>ONVR01000252.1 GCA_900321335.1 uncultured Eubacteriales bacterium
CGCCGACTACCACGCCAACGGCTGCATCCGCATCATCGCCGCCTGCATGGGCATGGGCCAGGCCGCCGGTACCGGCGCGGCCCTGTTTCTGGACCAGAAACTCGCCGCCGTCCGGGATCTGGACGGCAAGCTCGTCCGGGAGGACATGATCCGCCAGGGCGTCAAGCTCAACGAACTGCCCGGCGGGTACTGGAAGAAAATCCGGGAGTTCGAGGGCGAGATCTTCATCAACGGCGGCGACATGGCGGACATCCGCAACGCCGAGGGCAAGACCCCCTACATTTTCTGATCTTCACCTGCTTTTTTCGGGCCGGGCACACGCTGCCCGCTCCCGCGTGCCAGAGGGGACCCGTAACCCCTTTGGCTCGCCCGCCCATCGTTTTTTTCTCACACTGCGCAGCAGACCGAAGCCGGTCTGCTTTCGCTATACAGGAAGGAATTGATGTTTTATGTCAACCAAATATCCCCACGTCTACGACCCGTTTACCATACGGGGCGTTCTGTTTAAAAACCGGCTCCAGCAGGCCCCGCCGGGATGCTTCTTCGCCGGGGACGAGCGGGGCTTCGTCACGGAGAAGTTCGTCAATTATTTCCGTCAGTACGCCAGAGGGGGCGTTGCCATCTGTACCGTGGGCAACTGCTCCATCGACATCACCGAGTCCTGCGACGAGCCGGGCCAGCTTCAGCTGAGCAGCCCCGACTGCGTGCAGCCGCTGAAGCTCTTTGCGGAGATGTGCGAGGTCTACGGGGCCCACGGCTCTCTGGAGCTGACCCACAACGGCAAGGACACGGCCCCGGAGAAGATCGGCCGGGCCGCTTACAGCTGCAGCAGCTTTATCACCAAGGCGGAGGAGAACCGGGCCAAAGCCCTGGGCCGGGATCCCGTTCCCACGGAGGCCATGACCCGGGAACACATTCACCGCACGGTGGAGAAATATGCCCGAGCCGCCGGGTTCTGCAAGGACGCGGGGTTAAAGATGTGCATGGTCCACGGTGCTCACGGCAATCTGATCGCCCAGTTCGCCAGCCCCTATTTCAATAAGCGCACTGACGAGTACGGGGGCTCTATGGAAAACCGGGCCCGCTTTGCCTGCGAGATCCTGGACGCCATCCGGGCCCGGGTAGGTGAGGATTTCGTCATCGAGTACCGGATCTCCGCCGACGAGATCCACCCGGACCAGATGCATCTGGACGAGACGATCGAGTTTATCCGGTACATCAAGGACAAGATCGATATCCTCCACGTGTCCGCCGGTCTGCACGACCTGTGGGGCGAGCCCTTCTACATGCGCCATCTGCTGAGCAACTACACCATGGAGCGGATGCTCAACGTCAAATACGCCGCGGCCATCAAAGAGGCCTTCCCGGAGCTGTTCGTCTCCGTGGTGGGCGCCATCAAGGACCCCGCCATGGCCGAGGAGATCATCGCCGCCGGCAAGGCGGATATGGTGGCCATGAACCGGGCCCTCCACGCGGACTGCGACATGCCGAAAAAATACGCCGAGGGCCGCCAGTGGGAGCATATGCCCTGCCTGCGGTGCCGGTGCTTCCGGATGGCAAGTCCCCACACGGCCAAGCTCTGCTCCGTCAATCCCATGTGGGGCCGGTTCGCCGAGTACCCGGAGGGACGTCTGCCCCAGGCCCCGGTCAGAAAGAAAGTCGCCGTGATCGGCGGCGGGCCCGCCGGTGTGGAGGCGGTCAAGGACCTGCTTCAACGGGGCCACGACGTGACCCTGTACGAAAAGAGCGGCCGGATCGGCGGCCGGATCCACGACGCCTGCGGCGCCCCCTTCAAAAACGATCTCCGGGACTATCTGCAGTATATGCAGGACTTCATCGCCAACTGCGGCGTAAAGGTCCGTCTGAACACCGAGGCCACGCCGGAGCTGCTCTCGCAGGAGCACTACGACGCGGTGATCGCCGCCGTGGGCTCCGATCCCGTTATGCCTAAGGTCCCTGGCTGGGACAAGCCAAACGTGTTCTGGGCCCCGGAGGCGGAAAACGGCAGGGTTCCCTGTGGGGAGAACGTGGTCATCATCGGCGGCGGCTCCGTGGGAACGGAGGCCTCCATCAGCCTGGCCATGGAGGGGAAGCGCTGCACCGTGGTGGAAATGGCCCAACAGGTGGATCTGATGGGCAACGGATCCTCCGGAGATCTGGAGCGGCTGAGCGATCAGTACGGGGTCACCCGCCTGCTGGGCTGGGCCCTGGAGGAGATCCGGGACGGGAGCGTGGTGATCCGGCAGGGGGAGACGGGCCTGACCCGCCAGCTGCCCGCGGACACGGTGCTCATGGCCGTGGGGATGCGACCCCGGCGGCAGGAGGCGATGCAATTTGCCCACGTCTGCCCCGAGACGAGCTTTTTCATCGTGGGCGACGCCTATGCCTCCGGCGATATCCGGGACGCGGTGTTCCACGCCTTTGAGGCCGTCCGGTATCTGTAAACAAAAAAGTCCG
>ONVR01000152.1 GCA_900321335.1 uncultured Eubacteriales bacterium
TCCTCGTCAAAGACGATGGTCAGGGTAATATAGTCACCGTTGCGGTAGACGGTCAGCTCCGCGGAATCCCCCGCCCGGTAAGCCCGGCGGGCCGAGCGCAGCTCGCTGGAGGAGGTGATCTCCTGCTCGTCCACGGCGGTAATGATATCTCCCACCTCGAGGCCGGCATTGTCCGCGGCGCTGCCCTCGGTGACAGAGGTCACGCAGGCGCCGGCCACCAGATGATAGTACTCAATGGCGGACTTCTCCACCGTCTGCACCATGATGCCCATGTAGGCCTTGCCGGTCACGTAGCCGTTTTCGATCAGGTCCTTGGCGATCTTCATGGCGTCGTCGATGGGAATGGCAAAGCCCAGTCCCTCGGCGTCGGAATCGGAGTATTTGGCGGTGACGATGCCCACGACCTCACCCCTGGCGTTGTACACGGGGCCGCCGGAGTTGCCGTGGTTGACCGCCGCGGTGAGCTGGAACATATTGATCTCCGTGGTGGCGTCGGTGTTGATGACACGGTCCTTGGCGCTCACGATGCCGTCGCTGATGGAGTAGGCCAGCTCACCCAGAGGATTGCCCACACAGTACACGTCGTCGCCCACCTGCAGGGCCTGGAAATCGCCGATGGTAGCGGCGCTGAGTCCCGTGGCGTCGATCTTCAGAACGGCCACGTCGTTCTCCTTCTCATAGCCCACGATCTCCGCCGTATAGGTGGTGCCGTCCTGGAGCATGACGTTCACGTCATATCCCATCAGGCCGTACTCGATGACGTGGTAATTCGTCAGGATATAGCCGTCCTCAGAGATGATAAAGCCGGAGCCGGACACGGCAAACTCGCTGGTGCCGCCGAAGAAGTTGGTGTAGTTGGTGGTGCCGGTGATGCTGATGCCGACCACCTGCTGGCAGGCCATGGTGTACAGATCGTTGACGCTCATGGTCTCGCCGGTAGCGGCGGGCTTCGCCGTCACGTTTTCATTGTTCACCGTAGAGGCCGGGGTATTGGCGGTGTTGAGAACCACCTGGTTGGTGGTGCCGGTCAGCTCGCCGCTGCTGATGGCACGCTGGATCCGGGCGTTGGTTGCCGCCGTGGCGGCGCCGGCGCTGGCGCCGGCACAGATGGCGGCCGCGGCAGCTACCCCCACAATGCGCACGGCCCATTTTTTCCCGTTTCCGGTTTTCTTTTTCTTTTCCGGCTTCTTTTCCGGCGCCTTGGGAGCGGCGCCGTAATCATTTCCGTAATGATTGGGCGAATAGGTAGGCTCCACGTTCACCGCGCTGGTATAGACGGGCTCCGTATAAGAACCGCTCTGGGTGTTCCGGTCGCCGGTGGGATTGGGGATCTCCGCCGCCGGTGTATCCCACAGATTCGTATGCTCCGGCACGCTGCCGGATGCGGGCCGATCTTCCGTCCCGCTGCCGTTTTCATAAGCGTTATAGTTGTTCTCTTCGTTATACATGATCCTTGCCTCCGTTATCAAAAGGGTATGTCTTTTTTTGTTTTTTACCCGTGGTGACTTTTGCATTTTTTCCTTTTTCTGATTTACAAGGCTATCATAGAGCACGATTGTGACAAAATCGTGAATAATTGTTGAAAGATTTTCTTTTTTTGTAAAGAATCTGTGAACGAAAGGTCTTTCGACAAAAAACAGCCCCGGGAGATCTCTCTCCCGGGGCTGCCGGTTTCTGTTTGCGGCTTACTTCTGCTCGTACATTTCCTTCTGACCCAGCAGGTCCTGATACCGGGCTTTGGCATTGTTCTCCGCCTTGGCGAAGAGCTCCTGGGCTCTGTCGGGGAAGGACAGCTTCAGGCTGCTGTAGCGGACCTCGCCCATGATGAAGTCGGCATAGCTCTCAGTAGCCTCCTTGCTGTCGATGGACAGGGGGTTGTTGCCCTTTTCCGCCTCGGCAGGGTTGAAGCGGATCAGATTCCAGTAGCCCGCGTCCACGGCGCGCTTGGCCTCGGTCATGCTCTTGCCCATACCGGCGCGGATGCCGTGGTTGATGCAGGGGGCGTAGGCGATGATCAGGGACGGGCCGTCGTAAGCCTCGGCCTCGATCATGGCCTTGAGGGTCTGCTGGTAGTTGGCGCCCATGGAGACCTGGGCCACGTACACGTAGCCGTAGCTCATGGCGATCTTGGCAAGATCCTTCTTCTTGACACTCTTGCCCGCGGCGGCAAACTGCGCCACGGCGCCGGTCGGGGTGGCCTTGGAGGCCTGGCCGCCGGTGTTGGAGTAAACCTCGGTGTCAAAGACCAGGACGTTCACGTTCTCCCCGGAGGCCAGGACGTGGTCCAGACCGCCGTAGCCGATGTCGTAGGCCCAGCCGTCGCCGCCGAAGATCCAGAAGGAGGGCTTGACCAGCATGTCCTTGTCCGCCAGCACCGCTCTGCCCAGAACGCAGGCGTCGCAGCCGCAGTCGGGCATCACGGACTCGTTGAGCTCCGCGATCAGCTTCGCCGCCGCCTCCTTGGAGGCGTTTGCGTCGTTCATGGCGTCCAGCCATGCCTGACCGGCGGCCTTGAGATCCGCGTCGCACCAGGCGATCTCGATCATGGCCTTCACGTTGTCGGCCAGACGCTGACGGCGTGCCTTGGCGGCGTACTCCATGCCCAGGCCGAACTCGGCGTTATCCTCGAACAGGGAGTTGGACCAGGCGGGTCCCTGTCCCTTCTTGTTGACGGTGTACGGGGTCGCCGGTGCGCTGCCGCCCCAGATGGAGGAGCAGCCCGTGGCGTTGGCGATGAACATTCTGTCGCCGAAGAGCTGGGTCACCAGCTTGGCGTAAGGCGTCTCGCCGCAGCCGGCGCAGGCGCCGGAGAACTCCATGAGAGGCTGCTTGAACTGGCTGCCCTTGACGGTGCTCTCGGCAAAGCCCAGCGCCTTCTCGGAGACCTCTCTGACGGCGTAATCGAACACCGCCTGCTGAGGCTCCTCCTCGGCCAGAGGCTTCATAACCAGGGCCTTATTCTTGGCGGGGCACACGTTGGCGCAGGAGCCGCAGCCCGTGCAGTCCATGACGGAGACGGTCATGGCGAATTTCTTGTCCTCGTTGCCCTTGCCCAGCATCTTCGCCGTCTTGATGTGCGCCGGAGCGCCTGCCAGCTCCTGCTCGTTCAGGGCAAAGGGCCGGATCACGGCGTGGGGACATACAAGGGAGCACTGGTTGCACTGGATGCAGTTTTCGGGGATCCAGCAGGGAACGTCCACGGCGATGCCGCGCTTTTCCTCGCAGGCGGTACCTGCGGGCAGGAAGCTGCCGCCGTCGGTATCCCGGAAAGCGGAGACCTTCAGCTTGTCGCCCCGCATGGCGTTGACAGGCTGGAGGATATTCTTTACGTAGCTGTCCCGGGCGTCCACAGCCTCGGAAGCGGCCGCGGCGGCGCTGTCAGAAGCGTTTGCCCAGTCGGCGGGAACGTCGATCTTGTTCACGTGGGTCAGGCCCGCGTCGATGGCGGCGATGTTCATGTTGACCACCTGCTCGCCCTTGCGGCCGTAGGTGTCGCGGACAGCCTGCTTCATGTACTCGGTGGCGTCCTCGATGGGCAGGATCTTGGCCAGCTTGAAGAAGGCGGCCTGGAGGATGGCGTTCATCTTGTTGCCCAGTCCCAGCTCCCGGGCGATCTTCACCGCGTCCACGGTGTAGACCTGCACGTCGTTGGCGGCGATATAGCGCTTGGCGGCGGCGGGCAGGACCTTGCCCAGAGCCTCTGCGTCATAGGCGCAGTTGATCAGGAAGGTGCCGCCGGGCTTCACGTCCTGCACCATGTCGTACTTTTCCAGATAGGAGGCGTTGTGGCAGGCCACGAACTGCGCCTTCGTAATGTAATAGGTGGACTTGATGGGGCTGTTGCCGAAGCGCAGGTGGCTGATGGTCACGCCGCCGGACTTCTTGGAGTCATACTGGAAGTATGCCTGCACGTTCATGTCCGTGTGGTCGCCGATGATCTTGATGGAGTTCTTGTTGGCGCCCACGGTGCCGTCGGAGCCAAGGCCCCAGAACTTGCAGGAGATGATGTCCGCGGGGGTGGTGTCGGGCTCCTCCGCGATGGGCAGGGACAGATGGGTCACATCGTCCTCGATGCCCACGGTGAAGCCGTTGACGGGATTTTCGGACTGGATGTTCCGGAAGGCGGCGATGACGCAGCCGGGGGTGGTGTCCTTGCTGGCAAGGCCGTAACGGCCGCCCACGATCTTGATGCTGCTGCCGGCAAAGGCGGTGACGATATCCAGGTACAGAGGCTCACCCAGGGCGCCGGGCTCCTTGGTCCGGTCCAGAACGGCGATGGCCTTGACCGTTTCGGGCATGACGGCCTTGAGGTATTTGACGCTGAAGGGCCGGTACAGGTGCACCTTGACAAGGCCGACCTTTTCACCCTTGGCCATAAGGTAGTCCACGACCTCCTCGGCGGCGTCGCAGACAGAACCCATGGCCACCACCACGTACTCCGCGTCGGGGGCGCCGTAGTAGTTGAAGGGCTTGTAGTCCGTGCCGATCCGGGCATTGACCATCTGCATCTTTTCATTTACAATATCGGCAAAGTCAGCGTAGTGACCGTTGCAGGCCTCACGGGCCTGGAAGTAGATATCCCCGTTCTGGGCGGAGCCCCGGAGAATGGGGTGGTTGGGGTTGTTGGCCCGGTCCCGGAACGCCTGAACGGCGTCCATATCCAGCATTTCCTTGAGCTCGTCATAGTCCCACTGGGCAACCTTCTGCATCTCGTGGGAGGTGCGGAAGCCGTCGAAGAAGTGGACCATGGGCATGTGGCCGGAGATGGCCGCAAGGTGCGCCACCGCAGCCAGATCCATGGACTCCTGGGGGCTGTTGGAGGCCAGCATGGCAACGCCGGTCTGCCGGCAGCCCATGACATCGCTGTGGTCGCCGAAGATGCTCAGGGCGTGGGCGGCGATGGTTCTGGCGGAGACGTGGAACACCCCGGGAAGCTGCTCGCCCGCGATCTTATACATGTTGGGAATCATCAGCAGAAGGCCCTGGGAGGCGGTAAAGGTGCTCGTCAGCGCACCGGTGAGCAGGGAGCCGTGAACCGCGCCGGCGGCACCGCCCTCGGACTGCATCTCCAGCACTTTCACCGTCTGGCCGAACACGTTTTTTCTGCCGTTTGCCGCCCACTCGTCCACATGCTCCGCCATGGTGGACGACGGCGTAATGGGATAGATGGCCGCTACGTCCGTAAAGGCGTACGCCACGTGGGCCGCAGCCTGGTTGCCATCCATCGTCTTAAGTTTTCTGCCCATTGCAATCACCCTTTTTATCCTTTATTGTTTCTCCTGGTTTTGTACACATCCATTGCCTTTACATGGTATTTTTACCCATTGTAAATTATTTTTAGTATACCATGTTACGCCGTCGATGTAAATGTGTATTCTCAATAATTTATGAATTTTTGCAGGGGCTTTTGTTGCAAAATATGTTAGTATACCGTATAATATCCGTAAATCCTGCAACAAAACAAGGTTCAAATGTCAAATTTGGCCGGCTGCTGCGATTTTTGGGAAAGTGAGGCTGGAATTTTGATCTGTAAGGTGCGCTCTCTGGGGATCCAGGGGATCCAGGGCTATGAGGTCGCGGTGGAGGTGTACATCTCCAACGGCCTGCCCGGTTTTGAGATCGTTGGCCTGCCCGACGCCGCGGTGAAGGAGTCCCGGGACCGGGTCCGGGCCGCGGTGAAAAACTGCGGCATGAAATTTCCCGTGAGCCGGATCACCGTGAATCTGGCCCCGGCGGACACGAAAAAGACGGGGACCGTATACGATCTGCCCATTTTAATGGGCATTCTCGCCGCCTCCGGCTATGTCCGTCAGCCGGAAGCGGACTGGGCCTTTATCGGGGAGCTGAGCCTGTCCGGAGAGATTCGCCGGGTCAGCGGCGCTTTGAACATGGCCATGGCCGCAGGCCAGGCGGGCATCCGGCACCTGTTCGTCCCGGCTGAAAACGCCGGAGAGGCGGCCTTTGCCCAGAACGTGACCATTTACCCCGTCCGGAACGTCCGGGAGCTGGTCGATCACATGAGCGGCGCGGAGCCCATCGTCCCCCAGGCGCCGGCGGAGCCGGTCCCCGCCTGGGACGCCATCCCCGACTTTGCCGACGTAAAGGGACAGGAGAACGTCAAGCGCAGCCTCGAGGTGGCCGCCGCCGGCGGCCACAACGTGCTGCTCATCGGCCCGCCCGGCGCCGGCAAGAGCATGCTGGCAAAACGGCTGCCGGGGATCTTGCCGGACATGAACCGGCAGGAGATGACCGAGTGCACCCAGATCCACTCCGTGATGGGGCTGACCTCTCCGGCCCGGCCCATCGTCACCGTGCGCCCCTTCCGGTCGCCCCACTACACCGTATCCAGCGTGGCCCTGGCAGGCGGCTCCTCCGCCGTCAGACCGGGAGAGATCTCCCTGGCCCACAACGGGGTACTGTTTCTCGACGAGCTGCCGGAGTTTCACCGGGACACGCTGGAGACCCTTCGCCAGCCTCTGGAGGACGGGTACGTCACCATCTCCCGGGCCGCCAACACCGCCACCTATCCCAGCCGCTTTATGCTGGTTTGCGCCATGAACCCCTGCAAGTGCGGCTGGTACGGCCATCCCTCCGGCAAGTGCAAATGCTCCCCCGCCAGCGTCAAGCGGTACCACGACCGGATCTCCGGTCCCCTGCTGGACCGGATCGACATGCTCATTGAGGTGCCCGCTCTGGACTACGAGCACCTGTCCGGCCGGGCCGACGGGGAGTCCTCGGCGGCCATCAAGGCCCGGGTGGAAAAGGCCCGGGCGCTCCAGCGGGAGCGGTTTTCCGGCACCGGTATCCTGTGCAACGCCTATATGGGCACCGGGGAGCTGGAGCAGTTCTGCGCCCTGGACGACAAGTGCAGCGCCCTGATGAAATCCGCCTACGACCGCATGGGCCTCACCGCCCGGAGCTATCACCGGATCCTCCGGGTGGCCCGGACCGTGGCGGATCTGGACGGCAGCGAAACCATCGCCCCCCGCCATCTGGCCGAGGCCATTCAATACAGGACCTTCAAGCTGTAAACCAACAAGAAAAGACGGCGCCTTTTCCCGGAGGAAAGGCGCCGTCTTGCCGTATCTGTGTTTCTCTCAGGACACGGTGTCCCAGAGCATGCGCTTGTAGTAGCCCAGCTCCACCGTCTCAAAGAACTTGTCGATGTTGTCCAGATCCGTGTCTGCGGGGATGTCGCAGCCGGAGGAGATGATAAAGTTATCGTAGTTCATGCACTGCAGCAGCAGGCGCTGGGTGTCCAGTCGGACCTTTCTGGTGCTGTCGCAGTTGAACACGCCGGAGGGGCTGATGTTGCCCATGACGATGCAGTCCTTGGGCAGGTTCTCCAGCAGCTTGACCATATCCGCCTTGTCGCCGAAGTGGAACAGACGGCAGCCCGTGTCGGCCACCTCCGCGATCTTCGTCTCGATGGCGTTGGCGCAGTTGTGGTAGGCCACCAGGAAATTCTTGTCCTGGACCTCGTTGACGATCCGCTTGACGTAGTCGGTGGAAAACTCCTGCATCAGGCCCGGGGAGAGCAATCCGGCAAGGGGCTCTGCCATGATGACGCCGTGGGCGCCGGCGGCCTTGAGGGCCTTGATATATTTTAAGGAGAACTCTGTGCACTTTTCCAGCACTGTATGGACGATCTCCGGCTCCTCGATACATTGCAGCAGGATCTCGTTGACGTCCATCAGTCGTCCCGCCATGGAGAAGGGGCCGGTGCAGTTGGCAAACACGGGCCGGTCGCTGATAAGCATGAGGGCCTTGCGGATCCCCTCCACGCACTCTCCCGTTCTGCCGGCGCCCACCTCGGGCACCTGCAGGGCGTCAGCGTCCTCCTGGGTTTCCACGATCTTGCCCATGATGGTGGGCACCGCGTCCGGCTTATAGATGGTCGTGGCGCCGAAGGCCTCCGCCTCCACGGAAAGATCCATGTAGCTGGTGGCAAAGGGCATCTTATACCGGTCGGCGATCAGCCGCATGCCCATGGCCATGATCCGGCTGTCGCTGACAAGCTCCTTGACGGTTACAAACAGGAACTGGACCGAGGGGTAGGAAAGCAGAGGCATCGCCTTTTTGTTTCTCTCAGAGATCTGCTGGTTGAGCCATTGATACATATCCATATTGGTTTCTCCCTTACTCCGTTTTTTGGTAGTTTTTTTCTTGCCGTTCTTTGTCAATTATTATAATTCAAAGCTCCAATTTTGCGCAATAGTTACAAATAACATTCCTTTCATTCTTATATTTATCCAAAAATATTTCCATTTCCTCCTGTTTTTTATAATTCAAATGAGAACTTTTTTATTATTTTTGGTACATTTTTTCTACCTGCCGTGTCAGTCCTTTTTTGCAAAAAGCCTTGACAGCCAATACTATGTGTTGTATAGTATTGCGCGTAAGGAGGTATTGCCATGCTTGGACCTCAACTCAAACGGGGACTGCTGGAGATCTGCGTTCTGGCCGCGATCCTGCGGGAGGAGTCTTACGGCTACAAGATCATCAAGGACGTATCGGGCTGTGTGGAGATCTCCGAGTCCA
>ONVR01000034.1 GCA_900321335.1 uncultured Eubacteriales bacterium
CACTGGCGCAGAGCCCAGTCGCTGTAGGCGTACAGGGAGTGGATCTGATAGGCGGCCGCCTGCATCCGCACGGCCATCTCACTGTCGTCGTTGATCGTGATCCCGGTGCTGTCCGCAAAATCCCGGCACATCTGTTCGTAAATTTCTTCCGTTGTAATCATACTTCCACCTCCGTGACCGTTTCCATGGGCTGCCCGCTGTAGGCAAACCGGCAGCGGATGGCCAGGGTCTCCCGATCCGTCCTCTCCAGCGTCAGATCCTCCAGCGTCAGCCCGGCTTCTCCGCTTACGGCCTCCAGCACAAACTGCCTGGCCATGGGCAGGAGCACGGCGTCTTTACAGGACGGCAGGGTGTACAGCCTGCTCCCCAGGTCGGGGAGCGGCTCGAACCGGCCCCGCCTGGCCGCCAGCTTGAACAGCACCCGGTTGAGCACCTCCTCGGGCCCGTCCACCGCGACAAAGCCCCCCGTTCCGTCCGGAACGTAGTCGCCGTTAACCAATTTCAGTTCCATTTACCGTCAAGCCTCCCTCCACGGCCACCCTGCCCGCAAGCAGGATCCGGCCGTCATTTTTCAGTGTGATGCTGGCCCCGCCGGTATACAGGCGCACCTCTCCCGGCAGCATATCCTTCTCAGGCGGGCATAGGACGCCCAGCATCACGGGCTGTCCCGCCCCGTCCCGAAGGGCAAGGACCTGTCGCCCCTGTGCCGGGATCCAGACGAAGCCGCCGGGACAGATCGCCCGCACACCCCGGTACTCCGCCTCGGCGCAGACGGCGGTCTCTGCCCCGCCGATAGACACCGTCCCCCAGAGCGCCGGGCCGGGCTGTTCCTTTCCGTTTTTCTCCGAAAGCCACATACGTTACACCTCCGCTCGTTCCAGCCACAGGCGGGTCCCCGCCGTTTGGCCGTTTGCCCAGGACCTGCTGCGGATGACGCGAAACGTTCCGCTGACGCCAAGGCGCTGCAGGTCCGCCTGCACCACATCACCGGCAAAGGCGGCGAACAACTCCGCCAGGGTGACCTCGATCACAAAGCTCCCCTCCCGGGACTTGTCGATCTGATACTTCCCCGTATAGGTCATGGTCTCATATCCCGTGGTACGGGGCACATTCACCACCCGGGCGCAGCTGCCGCCTCTTGCCAGAAGCTCGCTGTTTTTCACGGTGCTGCGGGCCCCATCCACCGTCTTGACCGTCACAGAGCTGATCACCCCGTAGCGCTTGTCTGTCAGGCGCAGGCAGGAGGCCTTCTCCGCGGACAGACGATAGGTCTGACCCGTCTGCTTTGTCAGCAGGAGCCCTCCCGCCCGGTCAAACCGGGGCCGGATCCCCGCCGCTCTGCCGCAGAAATCCGTCAGCGCCCCGTAGACGCTGCTGCCCGAGGCTATGGCAAACCCGCTCAGCCGGGGCATGGCGTCACACCGGGCCGCTTTGATTCCCAGCGGGGTCACAAACCTGCGCAGCAGATCCTCCAGACTGCAGCTGACGTAGGTGGTCGCCTCACACTGATTATCCAGCAGCAGGGCGCCCATTCCCCTGCCGAACAGCTCCGCCGTCATACCGGCGCCGCTGATCTCCACGGTATATTCGTCGATCACCCCGTAGAACACGGTGCCCCCGTGATCGGCCCGGAAGCGGCATGCCTGATGAAGCGTCGGCTCCATCCCCGGGGAAAAGAGAAATGAAACGGAAAAGCTGTCCGCTGCCCTGCCGTCCGTGTGCTCCACGCTCCAGGACAGCAGCGTGGGCAGCCGGTATTCGTTTCCCGATGCGTCAAGGATATATCCTGTCATGGCACCGCCTCCTCACTGCACGGTAATGGTCTGACCGGGATAGATCAGATTGGGGTTTTGGATCTGGGGATTCAGGGCCAGCAGGGCGTTGAGCGTCAGATTGTACCGGGAGGCGATCCCCCACAGGGTGTCACCGGAGACTACGGTGTAGGTCTTCCGGGTCCCGGCCGCCGCGCCGGAAGCGCCGGCGGTCTGGGCGCTCTTTACCTTTACCAGAGCGCCGCCGTAGCCGTCGGTGTACTCCCAGAATTCAAAGCTGTAGGCCACGTAATCGGCCCGGGGCTCCTGGCGGAGCGTCAGACCGACAAAATAGGCGCTGGCGCTCTGCCACACGGGATGGATCAGGATCCCCGGTCCCTGGCTTTCAAACACCTTCACCAGCTTCTTAAACTCGCTGTAGGCGTTTTTTCCCACGAACTCACCCTCGCCGGAAAACACCCGGCAGTCCTGCCCCAGATCCGTCAGGGCGCTGACGCCGAAGGGCACTTTGCTGGCCGCCACAGTCCGCCGCCACCGGGTGACGTAAACTCTGGGATTGTGGGGCCATACGTAGGTCTTGTACCGCATTGCGGTCAGATTCATCCTTTCCCCTCCTTACAAAGCGGCAATCGTGCCGTCGTATCGTCTGCTGTCCCGCTCAAAAAAGCCGGACAGTTCCTCTGCCGGAAGCTCTCCCCGCCGGTCCTCCCGCCGGACCGTTTCGACGGGTATGGTCGTATCGACCGTGACAGGGCGGTACGG
>ONVR01000133.1 GCA_900321335.1 uncultured Eubacteriales bacterium
CCCATGACCGCCATGAATCCCGTAATCAAGATCGGCCCCCAGGTGGAGGAAAGCCTCCGCATCCACACGGATCTGGACAAAGCGGCCCGAAAGGCCGCGGCCCTGGACGCCATGGACGCGGTGGAGCTGGATGACCCGGAGACCGTTTACAACAAATATCCCCACGAACTCTCCGGCGGTATGCTTCAGCGGGTCATGATCGCCGCGGCCATCATCTCCAAGCCCAAAATGATCCTGGCAGACGAGCCCACCACAGCTCTGGATGTGATCATTCAGGCTCAGATCCTGCAGCTGCTGAAAAAGATCAACACCAAGCGGGGCACCTCGATCCTCTTTATCTCCCACAACCTCAACGTGGTGCGCAAGCTCTGCGAGCGCGTCTGCGTCATGCAGGGCGGCATCCTTGTGGAAGAGGGACCCACGGAGCAGATCTTCCGCCACCCCAAGCAGCCCTACACCCAAAAGCTCATCGCCGCCATTCCCACCCGGGACAAAAAGCTCCGGTAGCCCAGAAGGCAGGTGTTATCATGACTGACGATCTGGTTCTGGAAGTCAAGAACCTCAATGCTTTTTATACGAATACAGGCTCTCTGTTTGCCCGGCGGAAACGGGTCCAAGCCCTTTACGACGTGAGCTTTTCCCTCCGGGCCGGCGAAGTGCTCGGCCTTGTGGGAGAGTCCGGCTGCGGCAAATCCACCCTGGCCAAGACGATCCTTGGCATGGTGCCGGATCACACCGGGGAGATCATCCATTACACCCGGCGTCCCCAGATGATCTTTCAGGATCCCTACAGCTCCCTCAATCCCGCCAAAACCATCGGCTGGATGCTCGACGAGCCCATGATGCTCCACGGCAAGTACGACAAGCAGCAGCGGTGGAAGCGCGTGGAGGATATGCTGGAGTCCGTGGGGCTGCCCAAGGAGTACGCCAACCGCTATCCCCACGAGCTCTCCGGCGGCCAGCGCCAGCGGGTGAGCATCGCCCTGGCCCTTATCGTCCGGCCCCGGCTGGTCATCGCCGACGAGGCGGTTTCCGCTCTGGACGTGACCGTACAGGCCCAGATCCTGCAGCTGCTGGTGGATCTGAAACAGCAGTTCAATCTGAGCTATATCTTCATCACCCACGATCTGAACGTCATGTATCAGATCTGTGACCGGGCGCTGATCATGAAGGACGGGCGTATCGTGGAGCAGGGCCCCGTGGACGGGATCTTCACCAATCCCCAGACCGAATACACCCGGCAGCTGATCCGGGCAGCGGAATAAAAAATGCCATACAGGTTCAGAACCTGTATGGCATTTCTGTTTTGACACGTTACGACTCGATGGCGTTTATGATCATGGGAACCACCTGGTCGGGCTCTATGTCCAGCACCACGGCAAACTCGTCGTAGAGGATCTTCTGGGCCTGGGCGTAGATCTGCTCATCCCGGGCGCACAGCTTTTTCCCGCAGCTCTGCCGCTGCTGGCGCAGCTTGTATATGGTTTTGATGATCCGCACAAGATTGTCCCGGTCTCCCTGGGCGATGAGCGTCTCAAAGGCGTCCCGGCGCTCCCGCTCATCCTCGATCTCAAATTCCTTCAGGGTGGGCATTTTCCGGATCAGGGCATGGATCTCATCGGCCGACAGAACCTGCTGCATTTTCAGCTCGCTCTCCTGCCCCACGGGCACAAAAAAAGTAAGGCCGCTTTTGTAGGCGGGCTGCAGCACGTAGTACTGTAAGACGGCTTTTCCGATCTTTTTATCCACTATTTCCTTGACACTGCATACTCCGTTTTTACCGTACATGACCATACTGCCGACTGCAAGCATTCCAGGTTCCTCCTTCTTTTGGAATTCCGTGATTACACCGTTATTATTATAGCAGATTTTTTGCCAAAACAGTATTTCAATCTTTCGTGCCTGCGAAATTTTGTACAATTTGCGCATTGAATTTCATCTGATTTTGTACTCTTTTCCAAATTGTATTGGATGTTTTGTAAGGTATTGACAAAAAAAACAGGGCGTATCCAGATGGATACGCCCCGTCTCGATTCCGGGATCACTGCTGCAGGGACCGTTCCGCCGCGTCGGCCAGGGCCGCGTAAGCCATGGCTTTGATGCTGTCTCCCAGCTTATTGTAGACGGTGCCGCAGTTCCGGCAGGCCTTGACGTAGTCAATATTCTGCCCAAAAATCTTTTCCGTCTTTTCAACCGCCATTTCAAAGTATTTGGCCGCCTGCTCCAGCTGTCCCTGGTGGTAGCAGATGAACGCCTTGGTGTTCAGCGTCCCGGCGTAGTGGGCGTTGAGGCCGTCGTCCAGGGTCTCGAAGATGGCCAGGGAGCGGTCGATGGCCTCCCTTGCGTTGTCATAGTCCCCGGCGCTGAAATAGGCAAGGGCTACGTTTCCAAGGCCGGTGGCCACCTCCGCGTCGCTGTCGGCGATCTTGGCGGTATAGGCAAGGGCCTTTCCAAAATACTCCGCTGCCACGGAGAACTGCTTTTCGTCCTGATACACCAGGCCCATGTTGTTGTAAAGGCTGCCCATGGTATAGGGGTCGGCGGTCTCGTTTTTCACCAGAATGGACTCCGCCTTTTCAAAGTAAGCAAGGGCCTTTTCCCGGTCCCCCAGCAGCCGCAGGGCCCCGGCCATGTTCAGGATCACCACGGCGTAGTTATCCGTCTGGGTCAGATGGGCCTCCTCCATGGCGGCCTTGACCCGTTCAAAGGTCTCCAGGCACTCTTTCCAGCGGCTCACGCCCCGGTAGAAGCAGGCCAGCTCATTGAGCACCACGATGATGCCGTGACTGCGGTTGATGGCCCAAAGCATCTCCTCTTCCTTCTGGGCCTGCTCATCCACGCCGCCGCAGCCGATACAGCTGCAGCAGTGGCCGTCCACGATGGCGGCGTTTTCGATGTTGTCCAGGCTTGTCAGCAGGAATTTTTCGATCTCATCGTTGTCATAGGTGGTGTACATCTCATCAAGTCTTTTGTAAAAATCTGCGGAATCAAAGGATCCGGTCATGGGATCGCCCTCCTGTATCCAGTATAGAGTCTGTATTATTGTACCCGTTTTTCACGGGCCGCGCAAGGGGTTTCTACTCCGCCGCGATATACCGGGCGCAAAACGGTATCGCCTTCCCGTCCTTCCAGACGTGGAGACTGCAATAGCGCAGCCGTTCCAGATCCAGGTTGTACCGGTCCTGAAACGCCATGGCCGTAATGGTGAAGGCGTGGGTCCTGCCCCGGGAGATGAAGGCGTCCATGCTGGACATGTCCAGCTGCTCCTCCGGCATGGCCCCCTCCTCCGGGCGGGTCCACCGCCGGGCGATAAAGCGCCTGTTTTTCAGCGCCGCGTCCGTATCCACCGTCTTGCAGCAGCAGCTGCCGCCCGTATCCTTCGGCGTCAGGGCCAGCACCCCGTCCGGCATGACGATAAAATCTCCGTGGAAGCCGCACCGGGGATGGTCGCACCTGGACGGCGCGATATCCGAGATACGGATCCGCCCCTCCGTCTGCTCCTCAATGGCCCGGAGCACCTCCGGCAGGGTGATCCGGTCCCGGTCCTCCGGGGCCTTGGGATAGCGTCCGAAGAAGCTCACGGGCTGGAAATGCACCCCCCGGACCGCCGGGGAATTGGCGATGGCAAAATCCACGATCTGCCCTATATTATGGTCATTCACGCCGGGCACCACCGTAGGCACCAGGGTCACCCCCACGTTGAGCCGTCCGCAGACCTGGATGGTCTTTTTCTTCCAGTCCAGAAGAGGCTGTCCCCGCAGGGCGGTGTAGATCGCGTCCTCGGTCCCGTCGAACTGCAGAAAGACGAAAGACAGGCCGGCCTTTGCAAGCTTTTCCGCAAATTCCGGTTCTTTGGCCAGCCGCAGACCGTTGGAGTTGAGCTGCACCGTGTCGCAGCCTGCCCGCCGGGCCGCAGCGATGATCTCCGGCAGGTCGTCCCGGACGCAGGGCTCTCCTCCGGAGAGCTGGACGAAGGTCTTGCCCGAATCGGCAAGCTGTTTGAAAATGCCGTACAGCTCGTCCACCGTGGGCTCCTGTTCCACCACGTCCCCGCCCCGGGCAAAGCAGAACCGGCAGTTGAGATCGCAGCGGTTCGTGATCTCAACGAGCACGCAGCAGGTGTTCTGCAGATGCTTGCCGCAGGTCACGCATCCCGTCGGGCAGGGGGCATCGTCCGCCGGCAGCGCCGGCGGATTGCCCCACCGGGTCAGCGCCGGCTCCTCTCCCCGCCAGATCAGGGTCTTGCACGCTCCGTGCTCCGGGCAGGTCCTGGTGATATAATAGTTTCCCTTCTCCCGCAGGATCTTTGCGGGGAGCTGTTTCAGACATACGGGACACACGCTTTTCGTTCTGTGTACCACCTGATTGACTTTTGTCAGCTTCATCTCAAACCTCCAAAACCGTCACCGAACCCGGCGCCGGTTTTTCCATCTCCAGGATCTTTGTAAAATCTCCCTGTCCCAGCAGGCACTTGACGGCGTTGATCACCCCCGCGTGGGTCACCAGGATCAGATCCTTTTCCCCGCTCCGCCGGGCGATCTCCCGCAGGGCCTCCAGCACCCGGTAGCGCAGCCGGACCATGTTCTCCCCTCCCGGCGGCGTGAAATACAGCGGGTCCGCGCCCCGACGGGCAAAGGCCTCCGGCTCCTCTTCCCGGATCTCCCGGATGGACCGTCCGTCCCAGCGCCCCAGGCTGATCTCCCGGAGCTCCGGGATCTCCATCACCGGCAGGGACACTGTCTCAGAGATTCTCCGTGCCGTCTGGAGCGTCCTTTCCAAGGGACTGGAGAAGATGGTCGCCGCCTGCAGCGGCATCCGGTAAAGCCCTTGGGCGGCCTCAGCGGCCTGCCTCTGCCCCAGCTCGCTCAGGGGCGGATCGTACTGGCCCAAAAAAATCTTTTCCCGGTGCTGCCGGATCTGTCCGTGGCGCACCAGCAGCAGCCGGCGTCCCCGAAGAGCCTCCGCCGCGGTGGGAAAGTGATACCCCATCCGGGAAAAGGCCAGCAGCTTTTCATAGCCCTCCGGGGTGTCCATGTCCATCAGGACGCCCTCGTTTTCCGACTCCGCCCGGAGGATCTCCTCCCCTGCCAGGGCGTTTTTCAGGCCGCCCGGGCCTGCAAAGCGCCGGACCGGATCAAAGACACGCCTGGGCATGTACAGGGGATGTCCCTTCTTCCCCATATAGCAGGCACAGGCGCAGCGATCCCGGGCCGCTTCTCCCGTGCGGATATAGTCCTCGGGCAAAATGGCAGGGCAGTCCACGGGGGTGAGAAAAACGCCCTCACAGGCCGGGTCCCGGGCAAAATGGTCCACCCCGGCCAGAACGGAGGTGAACATCTCCTCCCGATACCGGGGATTATATACCTCCTGCACCTCCAGGGATGCCAGCACTGGGGCCAGCTGCTCCCGGTTATGGCCGGTCACCACGGCGATCTTTCCGATCCCCGCCTGGCGCATCCGTTTTACCATATGGCTCAGGACCGGTTCGCCCTCAAAGTCCAGCAGGGGCTTGAACCGCCCCATTCTGGAAGAAAGGCCGGCGGCCAGTATCAGCCCGCCGGTCCTGTTTCTTTCCATGGTCATGCCATCTTTCCCGCCTTCACGGCGATGATCTCCGCGGCGACGGAGATGGCGATCTCCTCGGGTGTCTCCGCTCCGATCTTCAGACCGATGGGGCTGTGCGCCCTGTCGATCTGCTCCTGGGTAAAGCCTTCCTCCGCCAGGCGCTTCATTGTCTGGGCCACCTTGCTGCGGCTGCCGATCATACCCAGGTATTTGAAGTCCCGTCCCAGGACGTTTCGGATCACGTTGTAGTCTCCCGCGTGGCCCCGGGTCATGATCACCACGTAGGTATCCTCATCGATCTCCACGCCCTCCAGGGGATTTTCAAAGCTCTCCAGCACGACGACCTTCGCCGCCTGGGGGAACCGCTCCGTATTGGCGTACTCCGGGCGGTCATCCACCATGGTGACCGTAAAGCCGATGTGGCGCAGAACCGGCTCCAACGCCGTTCCCACGTGGCCGCAGCCGAAGATCACCGCCTTGTTCACGGTCTTGTAGGCCTCCAGAAAATCTCCCGGATTCAGGGCGTCCACGTACTCGATGAGAACGGTGGCATCGCCGCCGCAGGCCATGTCCAGCCCGTCCTTGGCGTTCTGATTGAGCTTGAAGGCGTAGGTATGGGCCTTTTTCGTCTCAAACACCCCGGGCATGAGCTTTTCCACCTCGTGTTCCAGCCGGCCGCCGCCTACGGTGCCGTAAAACTCTCCGTTTTTCCTGGCGATCATCCAGGCGCCGCTCTTCCGGGGGGTGGAGCCCTCCGTATCCACAACACTGGCGACCACAAAGCTCTCTTTTCCCTCGATGAGCTCCAACGCCGCATGATAAGCAGTTTTCATTTCGTTCCTCCTTATTTCTTCCTGGCAATCAGCAGGAAATATCCCACGTTCTTCTTGTCCGTCAGCTTGCTGAAGCAGGTGTCGCAGCTCCCCTCCCGGGCACAGAATTCCTCAAACGAGCCGTACTTCATGACCAGCTCCGCGGCCCAGGTCTGCAGCATGGGCGTGTGATCCGTAAAGGAGACGATCTCGAAATCCAGATCCTCCATCTCCTGAAGCAGGAAAGGCTTAACGAATGCCCCGTTGTAGCACACGGGGGACGGGGTGGCCTTGTTCTCCTGGCACTCCTCATGCTCCCGTTTCCTGTGACTGTCGGCAATGGCGGCAGCTCTGGCCTTCTCCGCCTCGTCCATGGGCGGATGGAGCAGATACACGTCGCTGATGATCAGGTACCCGCCGGGCTTGAGGACGCAGTACACCTCGTGCAGCGCCTCGATCTGCATATCCGTCACGGACAGGCTGCACTCCATGGTCACCGCGTCGAAGGTGCGGATGGGATACGGCAGCTCGCAGCCGGACATGACCGACAGCGTCAGCTTATCATTGCGCTGCCGCCCCTTGCTGATCAGCTGTTTGGACGTGTCGATTCCCCTGGCGTCCAGCCCCAGGGTCTTGACCATGTATTCCACGGCCGTGCCGTCGCCGCATCCGAAATCCAGGACGTGATCGCCCTCCCGGATGCCACACTGGTCCAGCGCCTGCCTGGTAAACTCCAGGCCGCCCGGTCGAAACAGACTCATATACAACCCCTCCTGCAAGATTTCTTACTGGTAAAAAAGATACCATTTAACCGGTTTTCTGTCAACAAACCGTGGTCAAAAGCGTAAGACAATACCAAATTTCCGCTTTTCATTCTCCCCTGCTTGTTGTACAATAAATCTGAACATGGAGGTGGTACGGTGAAACTGTTTGCCTGCTCCGATTTTCACGGTGCGCGCATTATTATGGACAAGCTCCCCCAGGCGGCGGAAATGGCGGACATGGTCCTGCTGTGCGGCGATATCTGCGGGAGGAAATTCGGCCAGCCCACGGAGAATCTCCCGGCCTTTCAGCGGGAAAACATCGACTACGTCTGCGGGCTCCTGGACGCCGCGGGCAAGCCGTATCGCTACATTTACGGCAACGACGACTGGATCGAGACCACGCTGCCAGCCCGCCTGATAAAGCCCGAGACCGTAAACGGTGTGACCCTGCTCCCTATGGATCTGGTCCTCCCCTTCGGGAAGCACACGAACCGGGAGGCGCCGGAAGAAGAGATCGCCGCCCGGCTCCGGGAACTCCCCTGCACACAAACGACCATCGTCGTAGCCCATACACCGCCCTACGGCGCCTGCGACCTGGCCGCCAGCGGCAAGCGCTGCGGCAGTACGGCAGCAAGAGAATGGATCGAAAGAAA
>ONVR01000139.1 GCA_900321335.1 uncultured Eubacteriales bacterium
GCGCTTGGAGTCCGGCTCCAGATGGACACCCATGAGGTTGTTCTCCTCAATAAACGCCCGGATCTGCTGAGCCGGCTCCTCGTCGATTTTCGTCTTGATGGTCTTGTACCAGGACTCAGTATCCGCGGCCTTTTCATAGATGCTCGCTTCCTCGACCCCCAGGATCTGGGAGAGGGTTCTGGCGATCAGGCCCAGATCCTCGTTGTATTTCCGGATCTCATAGGGGCTGATGTACACGGTGTCGGCGGAGGCGCTCATGGCCAGGACCTTGCCGTTGGTGTCATAGATCGTCCCCCGGGAGGCGGTGACGGAGGTCTCCTTGGTCTGCTGCTCCACCGCCAGAGATTCATAGTAATCGTGCTTGACGATCATCACGTGATACAGCCGTGCCGCCAATGCGACAAAAGCAACTATGCCGCACACTACCATGAGTATCAGTGTGCGGCGTATCATCATTGTATTTGCTTTTTGATTGGTGTGATCAGGACGTTTTGACATAGTGACTCCTCGAGCCGGTTTTTGCCGGACTGCTTACTTGAAATAGCCGATCAGAGAGGATATAAACGTGGAAACGCTGCTGAAGAAGCCCTCGCCCTCTCCCTCCACGGCGATGATTTCCGCCCGGTTGCCCGCGTTCACGGCAGAGGTCGCCACCTGGTCGGCGGCAGGCTTGGCCATATGCAGTTCGTTGACGGCGTAGCTCTCGATCTCGTTGATATCAAACGCTTTTTCATACTGGATCTTCAGCTTCTTCTCCGTGTCGTTGAGCTCTTCCAGTCTCTGCTGAAGCTCCACCACAGAGTCCGACATCTCCGTATAATTCACCGTTGCCACAAGAACGGCCAGCAGCAGAACGACGATCACAACGAAGCCCACCACCCCGGCGACCGAGATGTTGTACCAGCTCTGAGCCTTTGCGTCCGCTCTGGCCTTGGCCCGGCGGCGCGCCCGCTCATGCTCCTGCTCCCGGCGCTGCTGTTCCTGCTCATACTCCCGCTGGGGTACCGCGGTACCAACACCAGTGTATGCCAGGCTCTCTTCATATATGTCCATGTCAGCGTATCTGACTGCCGCCTGTGCCATTGTGATCTCCTTTCTACACGCGCTCGGCGATCCGCAGCTTGGCGCTGCGGGAGCGCGGATTGATTTCGAGTTCCCGGGCATCGGGAACGATCGGTTTTTTCGTTATGGTTTTCAGGGTCTGCTGAAAGCCGCAGACGCAGACCGGAAAGTCCTTGGGGCAGGTACAGCCGTGCTCCCGGGAGGCAAACGCGTTTTTGACGATCCTGTCCTCCAGGGAGTGGAAGCTGATCACGCAGAGTCTGCCGCCGGGGTTGAGCCTGTCCGCCGCTCCCGAGAGCATTTCGGAAATTGCGGAAAGCTAGTCGTTGACGGCGATCCGGATCGCCTGAAACGTCCGCTTGGCGGGATGCTGTTTCTCCCGCAGTCCGGCGGCCGGCATGGCCTGCCGGATCACGTCCACCAGCTCCAGCGTCGTGGCGATGGGTCTCACCGCCCGCTGCCGGACGATCGCCGCGGCGATTTTCGGCGCGTACCGCTCTTCGCCATACTCGTAGAGGATCTTTTTGATCCGCTCTTCTTCCCAGCCGTTTACGACTTCATATGCCGAAAGCGCCGCAGTTTTGTCCATTCTCATGTCCAGCGGCGCATCCGTCATGTAGGAAAAGCCCCGGCTGCCGTCGTCAAGCTGCGGGGACGAGACCCCAAGATCGAACAGCATACCGTCCGCTTTTTGAATGTTCAGTTGGTCCAGAATGCTGCACACGTCAGCAAAATTTCCATGGACGAGTCTGACCCGGTCCTGATACGGGGCCAGGATCTGTCCCGCCTCGTCAATGGCCGTCAGGTCCCGGTCGATGCCCACCAGAAGGCCCGTAGTCAGGCGTTTGGCGATCTCCCGGGAGTGGCCGGCCCGTCCCAGGGTCCCGTCCACGTAGACGCCGTCCGGTTTGATGTTCAGTCCCTGGATGCAGGCATCCAGCAATACCGGCACGTGCTGCATCAGAAGTCCATCTCGTTGTAGATCTTGTTGATGTTCTCCGCCGTCAGCTCCTGACCGCTCACGGTGCTCCACTTGTCGGCATCCCAGATCTCCGCGCAGTTGACGGTGCCGACGACCGTGACGTTCTTGCTCAGCTTTGCGTAATCCCGCAGCAGCTGGGGAAGCAGGATCCTCCCCTGCCCGTCCAGCTCGCACTTGGCGGCGTTGGCAAAAATGGGACGCATCAGCTGACGCTGCTGCCGGGGCATATTGGCCACACGCTCTTCCATCTCTGTCCAGCGCTCCAGGGAATACATATTCAGGCAGTCAACGGCGATGGTCACGTAGAACACGTCTCCCAGCTCCTCCCGGAGCTTGGCGGGTACAAACAGTCTGCCCTTGGAATCCAGCGTATGCTGATAGGTTCCGGTCATTGTTTTGTCCCCCCTCTTTCCACGTGTTCTAAAGTTATGGGATTTTGATGTACTTTTACACCACTTTCCACCACTTGTGTGTTTATTATAAAGTACGAAAAACAAAAAAGCAATACCAAAAAAGGGAAATTTCGCAACTAAAA
>ONVR01000153.1 GCA_900321335.1 uncultured Eubacteriales bacterium
CTTATTTTATTGAAAACTTCCTGCCGGCCTTTGAGCTGACACTGGATGAACTCAATCTGGATTAAGGAGACAACAACTATGCGCGCTATCGTAACCGTAATCGGAAAAGACACCGTTGGCATCATCGCCAACGTGTGCAGCCTTCTGGCGGAGAAGGACGTCAACATCCTGGACATCAGTCAGACTGTCATGCAGGAGTATTTCACCATGATCATGCTGGTGGATACCGCCAAGTGCACCGTGTCCTTCAGCGAGCTCTCCGATATGCTCAAAAAGGACGGAGAGAGCTGCGGTCTGTCCATCCGCATCCAGCGGGAGGATATCTTCAACGCCATGCACAGAATCTGAATTTCACGGGAAGTTGTGAGGATAAGCGATGATCAATACAGGTGAGATTTTACAGACGATCGAAATGATCGACCAGCAGCATCTGGATATCCGGACCATTACCATGGGGATCTCTCTGCTGGACTGCGCCCACAGCGATCCGAAGGTGTGCGCAGACAAGATCTATGACAAGATCACCGGCTCTGCCAGGGATCTGGTGAAAACGGGACAGGCCATTGAGCGGGAGTTCGGTATTCCCATCGTCAACAAGCGCATCTCTGTCACGCCCATCGCCCTGGTGGCGGCTGCCTGCGAGACGGAGGATTACGTGCCCTTTGCCCGGGCCATGGACCGGGCGGCGGCAGAGTGCGGCGTGAATTTTATCGGGGGCTTTTCCGCCCTTGTGCAGAAGGGCTTTACCCAGTCGGACCGGAAGCTCATCCGTTCCATTCCCGAGGCCCTGGCGACCACGGATCTGGTGTGCTCCTCCGTGAACGTGGGCTCCACCAAGGCGGGCATCAACATGGACGCCGTGGCGGAGATGGGGCGCGTGATCAAAAAGACGGCGGCGCTGACCGCGGACCGGGGCGGCTTCGGCTGCGCCAAACTGGTGGTTTTCTGCAACGCCGTTGAGGACAATCCATTCATGGCCGGGGCTTTCCACGGCGTGGGAGAGGCTGAGCGGGTCATCAATGTGGGCGTATCCGGGCCCGGCGTGGTGTATCACGCCCTTCAGGGCATCAAAGGCGCCAGCTTTGACGTGGTGGCGGAGACGGTGAAAAAGACGGCCTTCCGCATCACCCGTATGGGCCAGCTGGTGGCGCAGGAGGCGTCCCGGCGCCTGGGTGTGCCCTTTGGCATCGTGGATCTGAGCCTGGCGCCCACTCCCGCGGTGGGAGACTCCGTGGCACGGATCCTGGAGGAGATCGGCGTGGAGACCTGCGGTGGTCACGGCACGACGGCGGCCCTGGCCCTGCTCAACGACGCGGTGAAAAAGGGAGGCGTTATGGCCTCCTCCTCTGTGGGCGGCCTGTCCGGCGCCTTTATCCCCGTCTCCGAGGACGAGGGAATGATCGCCGCCGCCGAAAGCGGCGTGCTGACCCTGGACAAGCTGGAGGCAATGACCTGCGTCTGCTCTGTGGGACTGGATATGATCGCCGTGCCCGGCGATACCTCCGCCGCGACGCTCTCCGCCATCATTGCCGACGAGGCAGCTATCGGCATGGTCAATTCCAAGACCACCGCCGTGCGCCTGATCCCGGCCCCCGGCTGCCAGGTGGGGGATACGGTGGAGTTTGGCGGCCTGTTGGGAACGGCCTCGGTCATGCCCGTACACGGCCAGAGCGCCGAGACCTTTATCGCCCGGGGCGGCCGGATCCCGGCCCCCATGCAGAGCCTGAAAAACTGAAGAGCCACGCGCATGAAAAACGCACACGGGGCAGAGAAGAATTCTCTGTCCCGTGTGCTTTCTATAGGAAGGAAATGAAAAGGGTCGTCAGGAATCATCGAAGGCAGCTCGCATCATACGAAGCTGGCGTCCCGGAGCGTGCAGTAGACGTAGCTGTTTTCCACATAGGTGTCAAATACGCCCACAACGTCGATCATGCTGCCCTGGGCCGGGTAATCCTCCGGATATACGGAATCCCCTGCCAGGCTGAACTCGATGCCCTGGGCGCAGCAGGAGGCGGCGTCCTTGATGATGCAGGCAAAATAGTACTGATCGGTCGTGCTGTTGTGTTGGACGGAAAAGAAGCCGCTCATTTTGATCGTTTTGCCGAGATAGTCCGCCGGCGCTGTCATCATATTATAGACCTCGGAGTACACCATGGTGCTGGAAAGAACGGTCAGGTCAATGTCGATCCCTTCCGTGGTGCTCAAAACGGTGTTTTCATCCGCGTAGACCTGGGGCAGGGGGGCGTTGTCGTTTACGCCGCTCTGCCTGACAGCCGCGTCCTGACTCTCGGTGACATCTGCCTGATCCAGGCCATCCGCTTTTGCCATCTGTGTTTTCAAAACGTCCTCTACGCTTCCCGAACCGGTCGGGACGCGACTGGCTGTCTGCTCTGTGCCTGCACAGCCTGTCACGGCCGCGATAAGGGCAAGACACAGCACAAGCAGGAGGAATGTTCGTCTTTTCATGGGAATCCACCGCCTTCCAGTTCCATTATAGTCCCCGGCGGGCAAAAACGCAATGTGTCTGATCCTGTGGGGCTTCGGAAAACAGGATGCTGGGCCGGTACCGAAGGGCTTATGCCCTTGCGCGCCCCACGATCTTTCCCGCCGCCCAGCAGAGCAGAAACGCCAGAGCGTTGACCGCGACGATGGTCGATCCCACCGGCGTGCCGGCAAGAATGGAAAGCAGAATCCCGACGAGGGCGCACAGGACCGACACCAGGGCGGAGAAGACAGTGACCGACTTGAAGCTGTGAAACAGCCGCATGCCAGACAGGGCAGGGAAGATCACCAGGGCGGAGATCAGAAGCGAGCCCACGAGATTCATCGCCAGAACGATGATCACGGCGATCACGATGGCAATCAGAAGGTTATAGTACCCGGCTCTGGTGCCGGTTGCCGTAACAAAGTCCTCGTCAAAGGTGACGGCGAAGATCTTGTTGTAGAAAAAGAGAAACAGGAGGATCACCGCCACCGACAGCACGGTGCAGAGCACAACGGTGCGGCCGGACAGGGTCAGAATGGACGTGGATCCGAACAGGGTGCGGCACACGTCGCCGGACAGATTGGTCGATGTGGGAAACAGGTTCATGATCAGGTATCCGAAGGCCAGGGAGGCCACGGAGATCATGGCCACGGCGGCGTCGCCCTTAATCTTTGTGTTCTGGCCCGTGCGCAGCAGTAAGATGGCGCTGATCACGGTGACCGGGAGCACAAAGAGCATCTCATTGGTCAGCTGCAGAACGGTGGCGATGGCCATGGCGCCAAAGGCCACGTGGGACAGCCCGTCGCCGATGAAGGAAAAACGCCGCAGCACCAGGGTAACCCCCAAAAGAGAGGAGCACAGGGCGATCAGGACCCCGACGATCAGCGCATAACGGACAAAGGGGTACTGCAGATACAAAACGAGCTGTTCGATCAAGACGGACCACCGCCCCTCTTTCCCTGGAAGAGAAACGCCCCGGCGCCGCTTTGCAGATACGCCTCCCGGGAGCCGAAAAACCGCCGTGTCCCCACCTGCAGAATATGGCTGCAGTCGCGGACCGCCGCGGCAAGGTCGTGGGAGATCATCACTATGGTCAGTCCGTCGCGGTTCAGCGACGCGATCAATTCATACAGTTCTGCCGTGACCTTCGGGTCCAGACCGGCGGTGGGTTCGTCCAGAAACAGGATCTTTCCCGTGGCGCAGAGGGCCCTTGCCAGCAGCACCCGCTGCTGCTGGCCGCCGGACAGGTCCCGGCAGCACCGCCGGGAAAGGGAGGAAATGCCCATGCGCGCCATATTTTCCTCCGCCAGCTTTTTCTCCGCCCGGCTGTAGAACGGGCGCAGTCCGCAGCGGCTCAAACAGCCGGACAGAACGATCTCTCGGACTGACGCCGGGAAATCCTTCTCAATGGCCGTTTGCTGCGGGAGATAGCCGATCTCATTTTTCTGCAGGCCATCTCCCAACAGGATCTGGCCGGAAACGGGCTTTTGAAGGCCGAGGAGTGTTTTCATCAGAGTGCTTTTGCCGGAGCCGTTTTCTCCGACGATACAGAGATAGTCCCCGGCGGCCACGGAGAAACTCAGATCCTCCATAACGCTGTGCTGGGCGTATCCAACCGCCAGATCGCGTACCGTAAGTATGGCCATACGTCACCTCTCTCTGAAATCGGCGGCCACATGACCGCCTGGAAAGGGGCCAGGGGACAACCGGGATGATTGCCCCCTGGCCTCATGTTTTAATCCGTCTGATTTGGCGTGCTTCCCGCGCTTTCAGAAAGCCACCGATCAGCCGTTGCTCTTCTTTTTCCGGCTTCTCAGAAGCAGGAAGATCACAAGGGCGATGACGACCACGGCGATGCAGACGATCAGAATGATCGTACCGGTATTGCCCTTGGCCGGTGCGGTTGTCTCTGCAGCCTCTGCCGGAGCGGCGGTATCCGCCGGGGTCTCGGCAGCGGGCTGCTCCTCCTCTGCGGGCGCCTGGGCAGAGCCCACGTGCACCACGGCGTAGGCGTTGGCAGCGCCGTCGGCCTTGACCGCCACGTAGTAGTCGCCAGCCTCGTTGAAGGGGAGGGTGAAGGCACCGTCAACAGCCGTTACGCCCGTATCTGTCAGCGCGTCAAGGGACGTTCCGCAATAGACCTTGCCGTTCATGCCCTCGGCCCAGAAGGAATAGCTGGGCTGGCCGACCCAGGTCTTTGCGATCAGGGACACCGTCTCGCCGGGCTCCACGGTGATCTCCTCGTGATCTATGTAGCTTGTGCTGACCTGCTCATGAGCCTCGTCATAGACGTTTATGTAGTAGCAGTTGCCGGGTTCGACCTCGGCGTGGGTCTCCAGATAGCCGGAGTCAGAGTTGATCACGTTGGCAAAGATGTTGCGCTCATCCTCTTCGCCCCAGTACTTGGTGAAGTACCCGCGGCTGCCGGTCGCAATCTCAGGGACAGGATCGCCGGGATACTCCTGCTGCTGGAGCATGGTGAAGGCATCCTCCACCGTCATGCCCTCGGTATAGGCGATGGGGTACAGGATCAGCGGCGTGCCGCTCTTGCCAATGACGGCTTCGCTGCCCTGGGTCAGGGTAAGGTATACGAAGCTCTCATCCCGGTCAACCTTGTAATCGTACTGGGCGGTGACGACGGTGTGATTGGTCACGTTGTCGAACTGGACGTCCCAGCCGGTAAACTCGTAGTGGGCAAAGGTGGGAACTTCGGGCGCGGTGGCGCTGCCGCCCTTTTCCACGTACTCGGTCTTGAGGGTGTTGTACTCAACGCCGTCGCGGAATTCCACGAGGTAGGGACCCTCTTCCGCCATCTTCTCGCCGTCCATGGTGTAATAATCAAAGGTCAGGCTCTTGTCCGGGTTGATGGTCACGATCAGGCCCTTGCCCAGGACCCACGCGCTGCCGCCGTAGGGGCCGGTGTATTCCGCATCAGAGATACAGCCGCCGGACAGGTAGGTGAAATTGATCTCCCGGGTGGTACCGTTTTCGTCGATGACGATGGAGTCGCCGGGATGGAAGACCTTGTCGTAGTTCTCGTCAAAGTCGGAGTGGTTGTGGCCCCAGAGCACGACCAGGTTGGGGTACTTGTTATACACGTCCAGAAGCTTATCCGCGTTTTCTTCTTTGCGGTCGCCCCAGAAGTGGATCGGGAAGTGCGTCAGAATGAA
>ONVR01000243.1 GCA_900321335.1 uncultured Eubacteriales bacterium
CCGATGTACTCTTTGCCCAGGGCCCTGTTCTTCACGAACATGTCCATCTCCACCCCGTGGCCGAAGGCCTCGTGGGCGATCAGACCCGTCACCTCCGGGGAGGCGATGATCTCGTATTCGCCGGGCTCCATCCGCTCCGCGTCCAGCAGCTCCACCGCTGTGTTCACGACTTTTTCGATCTTGCCGGGGAGCTGGTCGAACAGCTCCGGACCGCACAGGCCGGAAACGCCCTCGTAGCTCATCTGGTTTTTGCCGTCCCGCATGACCACCGCGGCCGCCATGCCCTCGCTGTACACGTAGCTCTGGCACAGGTCCCGGTTTTCCGAGAGGAACATTTTGCACACGTGGGTGGACTGGGCGTTTGTGATGCACTCGATCATGTGCTCGCTGAGGGTCATGCCCCTGTCGGACATGGCGGAGAGCTTTTCCACCAGCGCCTTTACGTCTGTGGTTTCCGGGAGCTGCTCGGTTTCCTTCTCAACAAACAGGGTCATGGGCTCGTCGGGGAGCATGGCCGTCTCGTAGATCTGCGTGCCGGTGGCCTTCAGGATCTCCTGCTGCGCCGCCAGTGCACGGCGGATCTCCTCCGCGGCCTGGTCGACCTTTGCCGGGTCAAAATCGTTCAGGGCGTATTCGCTGTACTGACCGTCCCGGTAAACCCGGACCACCACGCCCCGCTCGGTGGTCATGGTCTCGCTGCGGACGCTCTTGGCGTGCTGGGAGATGGCAACCGCCAGTCCCTTGGAGTCCGTAGCAAGAACGCTCACGTAGGCGTAATCCCGGCGAAGCAGAGCGATGAGCTCCTTCAGACCGTCTTTGATCCCCAGAAGATAGGGGGAGAAAGGTGCTTTCATAAAAAACCTCCTTACTGAAAACATAATTCCAAGAACGTATTATACCAGAAAACGCGATCCTCTACAAGGGAGAAAAAACGCGGACGCAAAAGCAGCAGGTATTCCGTAGAATACCTGCTGCTTGCCGGCTTTCATGGTTACAGCATACCCTCGCCCATTTTGACGCCCGCCAGAATGTGGAAGTGCAGATGCTTCACCGTCTGGCCCGCGTCCTCGCCGCAGTTGGAGATGACCCGGAAGCCGCCGGAGAGCTTCTCCTGTCTGGCGATTTCGGAAATGGCCACAAAGCATTTGGCCACGGAGGCGGCGTTCTCCGGGGTGATGCTCCCGGCCCCGTCGATGTGGGTCTTGGGGATCACCAGAATGTGTACCGGCGCCTGGGGATTGATGTCCCGGAAGGCCAGCACGTCCTCGTTTTCGTATACCTTGGCCGAGGGGATCTCCCCGGCGATGATCTTGCAAAAAAGGCAGTCGTTCATTGCGTTTTCCTCCCGTTCTTATTGTCCCAGCTTTTCCGCGACGAAATCGTCCACGGCGGCCAGGGCGTCGTCCACCTTCAGGGGGTCCTTGCCGCCGCCCATGGCGGAGTCGGGCTTGCCGCCGCCGGAGCCGCCGCAGATCTTGGACACGTTTTTGACCAGATCCCCGGCCCGGATGCCGGCGGCCACGGCGTTCTTGCCGCACACGGCCAGGAAGGTGATCTTCTCACCGGCCACGGCGCTGAGCACGGCGATGTTGTTGTCGTCCCGCTGCCGGATCCGGTCGCCCATCTGGCGCAGCTGATCCACGGAGGCGTCCGCCAGGGTGGCGGTGACCACGTTGAAGCCGCCCACCTTCCGGGCGCCCATGAGGAAGCGCTCGGCGTCGCCGGCGGCCTCCTTGGCCTTGTAGGCCTCCACCATCCGGTGCAGCTCCCGGATCTCGCCCATGTGCTGCCGGGCTTTTTCCACCAGCTCGCTCATGTTGTTGACCTTCAGCACCTCCGCCAGCTTTACCAGCTCGGCGTTGTTTTTCTTGATCTGGTCCAGAGTCTCCTTTCCGGTAATGGCCTCGATGCGGCGGACGCCGGAGGCCACGGAGAACTCGCTGACGATGTGGAAGGAGCCCGCCTTGGCGGTGTTGTCCAGATGGGTGCCGCCGCACAGCTCCACGGAGTAGCCCCCCATGTCCACCACACGGACCACGTCCCCGTACTTCTCCCCGAACAGAGCCATGGCGCCGAGCTGTCTGGCCTCATCGATGGGCATCTCTTTCGTGTCGACGTCGTAGCCCCGGAGAATGGCCTCGTTGACCAGCTCCTCGATTTTCAGGATCTCCTCCACCGTCAGAGCGGAGAAGTGGGTGAAGTCAAAGCGCAGTCTGTCCGGCTCCACCAGAGAGCCCGCCTGGTGCACATGGTCGCCCAGAACGGTCTGCAGAGCCTTCTGCAGCAGGTGGGTGGCGGAGTGGGCACGGGCGATGGCCTGCCGGCGCTCTTTGTCAATGGCGGCGGTGACCGTGTCGCCCACGCTCAGCTCGCCGGATTTGAGCACGCCGTAGTGCATGTATTTGCCGCCCTTGTTTTTCTGTACCCCGGTCACCTGGAACACGGCCTCGCCGCAGGTGAGGGTGCCCGTGTCGGCGATCTGACCGCCCATCTCCGCGTAGAAGGGGGTCTGGTCCAGCACCACGATGCCCTCCACCCCGGAGCCGATGCGCTCCCGGAGCTCCTCTTCGGCTACCAGCGCCAGGATCTTGCCCGTGTCCTCGTATTTGTCGTAGCCGGTAAAGACGGTCTCGGGCATCTCCTTGCCGAACTCGATGCCGGCCCAGCCCAGGTCGCCCAGAGCCTCCCGCGCCTTCCGGGCCCGGGCGCGCTGCTCGTCCATCAGGGCGGCAAAACCGGCCTCATCCACAGTCAGGCCCTCGTCCTGGGCCATCTCGATGGTCAGATCCACGGGGAAGCCAAAGGTGTCGTAGAGCTTGAAGGCGTCGGCGCCGGAGAACACGCTCTCGCCCTTGGTCTTGTGCTCGGCGAGCATATCGGAGAAGATCTTCAGGCCGCCGTCGATGGTCTTGGCGAAATTCTCCTCCTCCACCCGGATGACCCGGGTGATGTAGGTCTGTTTCTCCCTGAGCTCGGGATAGTGGCCCTCGTTTTCATGGATCACCGTGTCGCAGACCTCATACAGGAAGGGATCGTTCACCCCCAGGAGCTTGCCGTGGCGGGCGGCCCGGCGCAGAAGTCGGCGCAGCACGTAGCCCCGGCCCTCGTTGGAGGGCAGCACCCCGTCGCAGATCATCATTACGGAGGCGCGGATGTGGTCGGTGATGATCCGCAGGGATACGTCCACCTTATCGCTGTCGCCGTAGTGGGCGCCGGTGATCTGGCTGACCTTGTTGGTGATGTTCATGACGGTGTCCACGTCAAACAGGCTGGCCACGCCCTGGCACACCACGGCCAGACGCTCCAGGCCCATGCCCGTGTCGATGTTTTTCTGAGCCAGCTCCGTGTAATTGCCGTTGCCGTCGTTGTTGAACTGGGAAAATACGTTGTTCCAGACCTCCATGTACCGGTCGCAGTCACAGCCCACGGTGCAGGTCGGCTTACCGCAGC
>ONVR01000013.1 GCA_900321335.1 uncultured Eubacteriales bacterium
GCAGCCCCGTGACCCTCTTTTCCGGGGAAAACGGCAGCGGCAAATCCACCCTGTTGGAGGCTCTGGCCATCGCCAGTGGCTTCAATCCCGAGGGAGGCACGAAAAACTACAGCTTTTCCACCTATGACTCCCACTCGGAGCTTCACGACGCCATCCGTCTGTCCCGGGGCCCTTACGCTCCCCGGTGGGGCTATTTTCTGCGGGCCGAGAGCTTTTACAACGTGGCCACCAAGGAGGAGGAATACAGCCGTCTTCCCCACGCGGTGCCCCAGCACTTCCACGAAAAATCCCATGGCGAGAGCTTTCTGGCGCTCATCCGGAGCAATTTTCGCGGCCGGGGCCTGTATTTTCTCGACGAGCCGGAGGCGGCCCTGTCCCCCCAGCGGCAGCTGACGCTTCTGCTGGAGATCGTCCGGTGCGTCCGGGAGGGCGCCCAGTTTTTCATCGCCACCCACGCCCCCATTTTGCTGGGGATCCCCGGCGGCGAGATCCTGTCCTTTGACCGGGGACCTGTTCACCCCTGTTCTTACGAGGATACGGAGAGCTATCAGGTGACGAAAATGTTTCTCCTGAACCGGGAGCGGCTTCTGGAGGAGCTTTTGAAAGCATAAAAAGAACCGGGAAGCGGCCGCTTCCCGGTTCTTCTCTGTTGGGATCATTTGACCGACACGGTCCAGTCCTCTCCGTCCACCAGGTACTGAAACTCCGTCAGATCCTCCGACTCTATGACCTGCAGCAGTTCCGACAGATCCTCCACCGTCTGGAGGCGGGGCAGGCGATCCCGGGCGATCCAAGCCATCTGCCCTTCCTCCGAGGAGCGAAGCTCTCCCGTATATCGCGTCGCCCGGAACAGGAGCACAAGATACCGGCCGCCCTCGATGGGAAACTGCTTGACGCCCGCCAGCTTCGGCGCGATCACCGTCAGTCCCGTCTCCTCTCGCATCTCCCGGATCACGGCGTCCACAAAGGATTCGCCACGCTCAACGTGTCCGCCCGGCAGGGCGTAGCCTTTCCAGTCGTTCTTGACCCGATTCTGCAGCAGCACCCTGTCTCCGTCCGTCAACAGGCAGAGGACCGTCAGCTCCACAATTTCCGTTTTCCCCACAGGTGCGCCTCCTTTATAAATTCGCGTACACCGCCTCGGCACAGCGGATGCCGTCCACAGCGGCGCTGGTAATGCCGCCGGCATAGCCGGCGCCCTCGCCGCAGGGGTACAGGCCCCGGATACCCACGGCCTGAAAATCCTCCCGGTCGATCCGCACGGGGCTGGAGCTGCGGCTCTCCACCGCCGTCAGCACCGCGTCAGGATCGGCAAAGCCCCGGATCTTTTTCTCCATCTCCGGCAGCGCCTCCGCCAAGGTCTGACAGACGAAGTCCGGCAGGACCTGCCACAGATCGCACCAGGTCACCCCCGGTCTGTAGGTAGGCTTTACCCGACCCGGTCCCACAGAGGCCCGGCGGGCCAGAAAATCTCCCACCAGCTGGGCCGGTGCCCGGTAGTCGCTGCCGCCGGCGAGGAAGGCGCGGCGCTCCAGCTCGTCCTGAAAGGCCGCACCCGCAAGCACGTCCTCCTCAAAATCCGCCGGAGTCACCCCCACCAGGAGGCCCCCGGCGCAGTTTTCCCCATCCCGGGCATACAGGCTCATACCGTTTGTGACCACGCCTCCCTTTTGGGAAGCCGCGGCGATGACCTGGCCCCCCGGGCAGACGCAAAAGGTGTAGGCACTGCGGCCTGTGGGCAGGTGCACCGCCAGTTTATAGCCGGATGCCGGCAGGGTCCCCAGGGTGGCGGCCTGCCCGTATTGGGCCAGATCCACGTCCTTTTGGAGATGTTCGATCCGCACGCCCACGGAAAAATTCTTTTTGGTGAGCTTCACCCCCGCCTCCCGGAGCATCCGGAAGGTGTCCCGGGCGCTGTTGCCCGGCGCCAGGATCACATGGTCTGCCGACAGCGTCTCCGTACCGGTCTGCCCGGAGCAGGTCACGGCAGTGACCCGACCGTCCCGAATGGTGATACCCGTCAGCTTTGTGCCGAAGCGGATCTCACAGCCGCCGGAAAGCAGCGCCCGGCGCATATTGGCCACCACGCGGCACAGGTGATCCGTCCCCACATGGGGCGCCGCCAGATAGCGGATATCCGCCGGAGCACCGAATTTCACAAAGGTATCCAGCACAAAGGGGATCCGACCGTCCCGGATGCCTGTGGCCAGCTTGCCGTCGGAAAAGGTTCCGGCGCCGCCCTCGCCGAACTGGACGTTGGAGCCCTCATCCAACGCACCGGTCTGCCAGAAGCGGTCAACGTCCTGTCTGCGCCGCTCCACACACTGCCCCCGCTCCAGCAGGACGCAGGGCACCCCAGCCTCCGTCAGGCAATAGGCGGCAAAGAGCCCTGCCGGGCCCATTCCCACCACGACCACGGGTTTTTCCGGCCGTTTTCCCTCGCCGGGAAAGGCGTAGGGAGCCGGTTCCGTCCACGGCTCAAAGCCCCGCTCCAGCAGCCGCTTTTCGTCCCGGACCTCCACGGCCAGGGTGTACAGGTAAAACACCCGGGGCTTTTTTCGGGCGTCTACGGACCGGCGGAGGATGCGGATCTGCCCCACCGCTCCGGCGTCCACGCCCAGCGCCCTTGCCGCGGCCTTTTCCAGGCCGCCGTCGCCCAGGTTCGCGGGGATCTTGATATTTGCAAGCCTGATCATAAGCGTTTCTCCTTTTGACTGCCCTCCCATCGTACCACGTTTTCCCCGCCCCTTCAAGACAAATCCGCTCTGCGGTTTACAAGTTCCGGCACTTGTGCTACAATATGATGTTGTGAAAAACCGGTCCCGGCGGGGAACAGGAGGGAAAGCGGATGCTGGACAAGCTCAAACAGATCGCCCGGAAATACAGCGAAATACAGGAGCGCATGGAGGATCCCGCTCTCTACGCCGATCCCGCCGCATATACAAAGCTGGTCAGAGAACAAAAGGAGCTTGAGCCCATCGCCCTGGCCTATCAGGCATATGACCAGGCGCAAAAGGACGCCGAGAGCGCCAAGGCCCTGCTGTCCGATCCTGAGATGAAACAGATCGCCCAAGAGGAGTATGACGACGCCCGGAGACGCATGACCGCGCTGGAAGATCAGCTCCGGCGGATGCTCATTCCCCGGGACCCCGACGACGACAAAAACGTGATTCTGGAGATCCGGGGCGGCGTCGGCGGCGAGGAGGCCGCTCTCTTCGGCTATGATCTGTATCGGATGTACGCCATGTACGCCGAGTCCAGAGGCTGGCGCTGCGAGATCCTGAGCCTCAACGAGACGGAACTCGGCGGCATGAAAGAGGTCGTCTTTCTGGTAGAGGGCGACGGCGCCTACGCACGGCTGAAGTACGAAAGCGGCGTTCACCGGGTCCAGCGGGTGCCGGACACGGAGGCCTCGGGTCGGATCCAGACCAGCGCCGTCACCGTGGCGGTGCTGCCGGAAATGGACCAGGTGGACTTCTCCATCAACCCGGCGGATCTGAAGATCGACACCTACCGCTCCAGCGGCGCCGGTGGCCAGCACATCAACAAGACCGAGTCCGCCATCCGCATCACCCACCTGCCCACGGGCATGGTGGTGGAGTGTCAGGACGAGCGCAGCCAATATAAGAACAAAGACCGTGCCATGAAGATCCTCGCCTCCCGGCTCTACGAGCTGGAGCGGCAAAAACAGGTCGATGCCCAGGCTGCCCAGCGGAAAAGCCAGGTGGGCTCCGGGGACCGTTCCGAGCGGATCCGCACCTATAATTTCCCTCAGGGCAGGGTCACGGACCACCGGATCAACCTGACCCTGTACAAGATCGACCAGATCATGAACGGTGACCTGGACGAACTCATCGACGCGCTGATCATCGCCGATCAGGCGGAAAAACTCCGGCAGGAGAGTGAACAGTCATGAACACCGTCGTCATCCGAAGCGGC
>ONVR01000195.1 GCA_900321335.1 uncultured Eubacteriales bacterium
AAAGCGATCTGCCGGGTCGTCTGGAACATGGACCGCGAGAAGAATTTACGCTATTTGGAGAAGGCCCTGTCCGGCATTCCGGAGGATTTTTCCGGAACTCTGCTGGAGGTCCCCGTGGGGACCGGGGTGCTGACCATGCCCGTTTACCGGGATCTGCCGGCGGCGGAGATCACCTGCCTGGATTATTCGGAAGATATGCTCTCGGCCGCCAGACAGAAGGCGGAAACCGCCGGCATCGGGAATATCACCTTCCTGCAGGGCGACGTGGGGGCGCTGCCCTTTGCAGATGATACCTTTGACATCGTCCTGTCCCTCAACGGCTTTCACGCCTTCCCGGACAAAGAGGCTGCCTTCCGGGAGACCTGCAGGGTCCTGAAGCCCGGCGGCACCTTCTGCGGGTGCTTTTATGTGCAGGGCGGCCATAAGCGGACGGACTGGTTTATCCGGCATCTGTATCAGCCGAAGGGCTTCTTCACACCGCCCTTTGAAACGGAGCAGAGCCTCCGGGCCCGGCTGCAGGGCCTCTATCGGGTGTCCGAGGTCACCATGGTGGAAGGGATCGGATGCTTTCGCTGCAGAAAATAAGGGAGCAGGATACAATGAGAGAAAAGGATCTTCCCATCGACCGTACAAAACACAGGGTTTACTCCAAAAACGCAAAAAAATGTGTCCGAAAGCTCCTGCGCCGCGCCTATGATGAAAAGACGGCCGGGCTGCTGTGGGAGAAGATCCAGCTGCAGTACTGCAAGTATCTGGAAGACGAACCGGCCCTGGCCGGGCTGAAGATCACCACGAGCATCTATGACCCGATCCTGATCTTTGCCTGGTATGCCGTCGTCCCGGACAAGCCCGAGCTTCATGAGGTGCAGCGGGAGATCTACAAGAGCTTTTTCGGCGCCTTTGACGCCCTGGGCAAGATGCTCAGCCTGAACCGGAAGGGAGATAACCGTATGGCGGCCAAACTCTTTCAGCGATCAAACGACATCCGTGTCCGGGAGATCGAGAGATTTCCGGATTCCTTCCGTATGGGCGGCTGCTCCTATGACCGGGAAAACGGCGTCATCCGCTACAGCTTCACCCAATGCCCCAACGCGGCCTTTGCCCGGCGGCATCACATGGAAAACGTGCTGCCGGTGCTGTGCAACTGCGACCATCTGGCCATGGAGGCCATCCACGGGACCCTGATCCGGGAGGGGACCTGCCTGACGTCAGACCGCTGCGACTACTGCATTGTGGGAGACAGGAATCCCCTGGCGGCGGCCTATGAGCGGAAGACGGCAGATAACGGCCTTTGGCTCAGTGTAAAAAAACAGAAATAACGGAGATGATGTTATGAATGCCCTTGCCATCGTGATCGAAGGGGCTGTCTTCGCGGCCCTGTTCACCGTGATGGATCTGCTCGCCTCCCGGGGAGACAGGAAGTACACCGCGGCGGCGATCCACAATTATCCCCCGGATATTCAGGAGGAATACTTCAGGACCCATGAAAAGGTGGATGTGAGCTACCGGTCCAAAAAGGTGATCCTGACCAAAGCTATGGCATTGGTGCTCTTTACGGGGATTCTGCTGGTCTGTGCCCTGATCGCCGGCGCGAAAACCTTCTGGCAGGGCTTTGCCCTCACGTTCGGTCTCATGGCATGGATCGGCCTGTATGATACCTGCTTTCTGGACTGGGTGCTCTTTGCCAATCTGCCCATGTTCCGGCTGGAGGGGACCGAGCATATGGACAAGGCCTATCATCAGAAGTGGTTTCACGCCAAGGGGATGCTCTTTCCCGGCATCCTGTTCGCCCTGATCCCCGCCGCCCTGGTGGGGTGGCTGGTGACCCTGGTGAAGTGAACAAAAAGTAAAAAAGACTTGACAAATCGAAGCGAACAGTGTACTCTTCAAATAAAGGGAACGCTGTTCGCTTCAATGCGTGAAAGGAGACGTCATGGTTCGGGACAAACAGACCCATCACGAAAACATACGACAGGCTGCCATGGCGGAATTTCTGGCATACGGATTCAATGACGCCTCCATGCGCCGGATCGCCTCCGCGGCTGGGATGAGCCCATCGGGGCTGTATAAGCATTTCGCCGGCAAGGAGGAGATGTTCGCCGCCCTGGTGGAGCCCGCTTACCAGGGGCTGCTGGAGCTGTACCGCCGGGAGGTAAACGCCCAGGAGGAATTTATCGGGGCGGGGGATGTGAGCTGCTGGGATTCCGGCAGGGACGCGAAGCTCGCGGTGGCGTATATCTACGATCACCTGGACGCCTTCCGTCTGCTCGTGTGCAGATCCCAGGGCACGAAGTACGAAAACTTCCTCCACGATCTGGCCGTGCTGGAAGAGGAAACCACCCTGTCCTTCATGGAGATCCTCAAAAGCCGGGGCGTGAAGATCAGCGACTTTTCCCAAAGGGAGCTGCACCTTCTGACCACGGCCAATCTCAGCGCCATCTTCCAGACTGTGGAGCACGGGTTTACCCGGGAGGAGGCCATGCACTACGCGGATACCCTGGACCGCTTCTTCACCAGCGCCTGGAGAACGTTTTTCGGATACTGACGCCTTTCCAAACATGAAAAGGCGTTTGTTATCATAGAAAAGTTAGTCAAAACTAACCACAGAAAGGAAGTATGTCATGAAAAAAGGTTCTGTTTTGAGGATCGCCATAGCCGTGGTGGTCTACCTGCTGCTGTACATCATCGGGGCGTCCAGCGGCATGATTCATCCGGCGTGCTACGCCTACGCCGGCACATTCCTGCCCCTGCTGATGGCTTTTGTCTACCTGTACACAGCCGCCCATATGCAGTGCTTCGGCGCCGCGACTGTGCTTAACGGCGCGGCCCTCATCGTCGGCCTGGTCACGGGGGAGGCGGACCTTGCCTTCATCATCGTCATCGTGGTCCTGACGGTCCTTGCCGAGCTGCTTCGGAAGCGGAAGGGATACGATACCCGCAGCGGCGTGCGCCTCAGCTTCATCCCCTTTGCCTTCAGCTTCTACGGCTATTCCGCCCACTGGTGGAC
>ONVR01000159.1 GCA_900321335.1 uncultured Eubacteriales bacterium
ACGTTCAAAAACAGGATCTTCGGATCTCCCATCTCCAGCCGGGACATCGACACCCAGAACATCCCCACCAACGACCTGATCGCCTATTACGAGCGCAAAGCCATGGGCGGCGTGGCCTCCGTCTGTGCCGGTGACTGCGTGGTAGACTCCGTTCACGGCCGGTACGGCCGGGAGCACATCTGTCTGGACGATCCCCGGCTGACCCATCAGCTGACGGTGCTGGCCAACGCCATCTCCCGCCACGGTGCCGTGGCCTCGGTCGAGCTGCAGCACGCGGGTCTCTACGCCCACACCTCCCACGACTTCGGCCAGGAGATCTACGGTCCCTGTGAGGGCGTCAACGACCGGGGCACCCACTATCTGGCCATGACGGAGGACGTGATCGAATCCGTGATCCGGGCCTATGCCGACGCGGCCGCCTTTGCCAGGCACTGCGGGTTCGGCATGCTCACGATCCACGGGGGGCACGGATGGCTGTTTTCCCAGTTTATGTCCTCGAAAGTCAACCACAGAACGGACAAGTGGGGCGGAAGCCTTGAAAATCGCATGCGTTTCCCCCTTGCAGTGGTGGAAGCGGTCAGAAAGGCCGTCGGCCCTGCCATCCCCATTGAGATCCGCATCAGCGGCTCGGAATGTACCGAAGAGGGCTACGACCTGGACGAGGGGATCCAGATCGCCAAAATGCTCGACGGCAAGGTGGATCTGATCCACGTCTCCGCCGGTCACCACAACAAGGACGAGGTATTCTGCATCACCCATCCCAGCCTGTTCTCGGAGGACAGCTGCAACGTCAAATTCGCCGAGGCCATCAAAAAACACGTAAAGACCCCCGTGGCCACCGTGGGCGCCCACTGTGACCCGGAGCTGCTGGAGGAGATCATCGCCTCCGGCAAGGCCGACGTGGTGGAAATGGCCCGTGCCCTCATGGCGGACCCGGATCTGCCCCGGAAGGCCCGGGCAGGTCATCCGGAGGAGATCCGCCCCTGTCTGCGGTGTCTGGCCTGCTTCTCCGGGGTCATCACCAACGCCAAATGCTACTGCGCCGTCAATCCCGAGATCGGCCGTGAAGCGGACTGCCGCCACGCGGACGCCCCTGTCCGGCAGAAAACCGTTCTGGTCGCCGGAGGCGGCATTGCCGGGATGCAGGCCGCTGTGGAGGCCGCCCAGGCAGGCCACAAGGTGATCCTCTGTGAGGCAAGCGACCGGCTCGGCGGCGCCCTCAAGTGTGAGGAGGAGGTCCCCTTCAAAAAGAAGATCAAGCAGTACATCGCCTACCAGACCAGGCAGATCGAAAAGCTGCCCGTGCAGGTCCGGCTGAACACGCCCGTGACCCCCGGGCTGGCAGCGGAAATTGCCCCGGATGCCATCATCGCCGCGCTGGGAGCCAGAGCCGTGGTGCCCACCGTGCTCCAGGGTATGGACCGGGACAACGTTTTCAGCGCCGAGTACGCCTATACCCACACGGAAGCGCTGGGCCAGCGGGTCGTGATCATGGGCGCCGGACTCGTCGGCGTAGAGCTGGGGATCTATCTTGCCAATCTGGGCAAGGCCGTGACCATCATCGAGAAGATGCCCTTTATCAACAACGGGGGCAACATTCTCCATCAGCTTGCCCTGAACGTGGAGATCGCAAAATCCGGGCTGGAGATCGTGCTCAACGTGGAGGCCAACACCTTCACCGGCACCGAGGTCCTGGCAACGACCCCGGAGGGGGACCGGGCTTTTGCCTGCGACAGCTTTGTCTATGCCATCGGGCAGGCACCCCTGAAGCAGGAGGCGCTGGCGCTGAGCGACTGCGCGCCGGAGTTTTATCTCGTCGGCGACTGCAGTATTCCCAAAAACATCATGCAGGCAACCTCTATGGCCGACGCTGCCGTAAAGGATCTGGGACGGCTGTAAGCGGCGTGCCCGGATCGGTTTACATAAAATTGTTTTCGCATACACAAGCGCCCCGGTAAAACCCGGGGCGCTTGTCTTTTGCGGTAAATCCATTCCGGCGCATCGCCTCCAACGCGGAAGCGGCAAAGGCGATCAAGGGGCAAGGCCCGTGGGCCTTTGCCTGCTGTTTACGGGACGATTTTCCGGCACTCCATATAGTAGCGCTTGTCCGGCCCACGGCCGATAGAAAAGCTCTTTTTGGGAAACAGCCCTCCCCGGATCACGGTTTTGAAAAAATCACCCTTTCCCATAGCGGGGAGCAGAAGGGCCGCGGCATCCTTTTGCCGCCCCAGGGCCATTGCCGCATCCCGGCCGTGGATATAGTCGATTCGGGCTCCCGGTTCCAGATGCTCTTCCAGAAAACGGTCGATCCTTTCGATCAGTTCCCCGATGCCGGAGGCGCCCAGGGCGATCCGGCGCTCCCCGGCTGCCGTGACGCAGGTGACGGCGTAGTCCGATCCCGGACAGGCGGCAGCGAGCTTTTCGGCGAGACTGCTGTCCCGGGCGCCGAAAACCACCCGGTGGATGGCGTCGAAGGCAATGGCTTCGTCGTAGACGTTGTTGACCTCCACCAGGGCGTATCGGGCCGGATGTCCCCGCCGCTGTTCCGGCGTCAGGCCGGCCTTGCACCGGTTCCAGAATTCCCTGGCCGCCGCCAGGGAGTGGTTGCCGTCGCCCACGATGAGCTTGACGGGGCCGGGCTGTCCGCTCACCGTCCGGGCGATCTCCCCGGCGCGCTTTCCCGTCACACGCCACCCGGCCAGGTGGCCGCCGCCCTCCATAAGGTCAAAGTCGTACAGCTTCTCCAGGCCGGCCGTCTCCGCCGCCAGGGGCTCGATAATCTTCTTTTCCGGATCTTCCAGCAGCACCATCACGTGGGGCAGTTCCAGGCTGGCCCCCCTGCGCACCTGGATCCGCACGGGCAGGCGGCTGGCCACCGTGTGCTCGCTGGCCCGGACGGGGGCGTCGGTGCCGGGCTCATAGTCATACGCCTCCAGATCCAGCGCACCCACGAGGCCCTGTCGAATCCTGCCGTCCGACTGGGTGCGCCGGACGTAGACGAAGGACGCCGGGATCTCCCGGACCACGCCGCCGGTCAGATACCGCTTCATGGCGGCAAATGTCCCCGCGGCCAGGGCCGAGGCGTCTTCCCGACCCAACCGCGCCTCCGGCACGATCATGCGGAGGGTGGAGGGCGCGTCCCCCACCAGCGTCTCCACCCGGTCCCAGTAATCCTCCTGAGAGGAGAACTGGTCACAGGCCACCACCGCCCATTTGCGCATATCGCAGGCAGCCGGCAGCAGGATGTCTGCCGGTGCGAAAAATTCATTCATAGCATTTCGGATCCTTTCTCCGTTTATCATAGATTTCCATTGTACGCCGCCCCGGGCTATTTGTAAAGTTTTCCTTTGGCGGCCTCAAAAGACAATCGGCAATACCACAAAAATACACTTTGGAATTTTATCCAAAATGCCGTTTGAATTCTTGGCAAAAGATGCTATAATGAAGGTAAGATACCGGTGTCATGGATGGCCCCGCATCCGCTCCGGCAAGAATCCCATACCAAAGCTTCCCATAAAGGAGGATGTAAAATGAGTAACAATTATGTAATCACCATCAGCCGTAAATTCGGCAGCGGCGGGCGCCTGATCGGGCAGAAGCTGGCCACGAAGCTTGGTATTCCCTTCTACGATAAGACCATTATCGAGCTTGCCGCCAAAAACACCGGCATCTCCGAGGATTTCATTGAGAAATCCGGCGAGTCCATCTCCAACAGCTTTCTGTTCAACATGGCCTATGCCGGCAGTACCAACTACCGCTACACCACCCAGGCGGACACCCCCATCAACGACAAGGTGTTCTATGCCCAGGAGGAAGTGATCAAGCAGATCGCCGCCAAGGGCAGCTGCGTCATCGTGGGCCGCTGCGCGGAGTACATCCTCCGCAACAACCCCAACGTGGTGCGGATCTTTGTCAACGCCAAAATGGAAGACCGGGTCCAGCGGGCCATCAACGACTACGGCATCGACGCCAACGGCGCGGAAAAAGAGGTCAAGCGGGTGGACAAGGGCCGTGCCAACTACTACAAATTCTACACCCACGGGGTGTGGGGCGATCTGAAGTATTACGACATGTGCATCAACACCAGCTTCACGGGCATTGACCCGGCGGTGGAGTGCATCATCGCACTGCTCAAAGCCAAGGAAGGCGTAACAGAATAAAGAAAATCCATTCGGGGTGGCTACGTCACAGGCAGCCACCCCTTTTTTGGAAAGGAGGCAATCGCCATGGGCCGATTGGGCAAGCGCATTCTTCTGTGCTGTGTCCTTTTGATCTGCGCGGCGCTGGCCGTCGGCGTATTGGTTTACATAAGACCAGTCTCTATGGTACTGGAACCGGACACGGCATATTTTGAGATCACAGAAAACGAGGTGCCGGGCCTGGCAAGCGGGCTCGTGATCTGCACAGAGGAGACGGGAGACGGCGCCTTCACTTTTCCCGGCACCGAGAAAACCGTGATCGAAGACCCTGCCTTTACGGCGCGGATGTGTGAGATCCTGAGCGGCTGTACGTTCCGGCGGGATCTGTTCCCTGCGGGAGAGTGGCCGGGGGGCGGTATGCCTGCGGAGGAGATCCTGCGGGTCAGCATCTGGCAGAGGCAGGAAAACGGCTCTTTCCATCACCTGGGCATTCTCACCCTGATCACCGGACACGACAACATCTCCCGGTTTACCGCGTATTCCCGTTTCGGGAGCTTTGCGTACACGGGCCGCTACCGGCTCATAGACGAGCCCGGGGTAAAACGTGCGGTGCTGGAGGCCCTTGACAGCCTTTCCTGAAGCAGAAAGCCGCCTGACCGGAATGGTCGGGCGGTCGTTTTGTCGACAAAAAAACATGGCAGTTTTTTCATTTTTTATGGTGACAAGGGGCGTACTTTGGTGGTAAAATGGGCTAAAGTGTTTTTGTAACACCCCACAATTTGTATGCGTATGTACACAGGAGGAAGAATATGGGCGGATTTTTTGGCGTAGCGTCCCGGGAGGACTGTGTTTTTGACCTGTTCTACGGTACGGACTATCACTCACACCTGGGAACGAGGCGCGCCGGTCTCGTGGTTTACGACCGGGTAAAGGGCTTTGACCGGGCCATCCACAGCATTGAGAGTTCAAACTTCCGGCCGAAGTTTGACAAGGACATTCTCAACATGAAGGGCAACCTGGGCATTGGCTGCATCTCGGATTTTGAGCCGCAGCCGCTGATCGTCCGCTCCCATCACGGCACCTATGCCATCACCACCGTAGGCAAGATCAACAACACCCAGGAGATCACGGAACGGCTGTTCAACCAGAATCATTTTCAGTTTCTGGAGATGAGCGGCGGTGAGATCAACCCCACGGAGCTGGTGGCGGCGGTGATCAACCAGAAGGACACCATTCCCGAGGGGATCCGGTACGTGCAGGAGCTGATCAAGGGCTCCCTGACGCTGATGCTCCTGACCAGTGAGGGCATATACGCCGCCCGGGACCGTTACGGCCGGACCCCCGTGGAGATCGGGCGAAAGGACGGCAGCTACTGCGTCTGTTTTGAGAGCTTTTCCTATCTGAATCTGGGATATCAGTTCGCCCGGGAGCTTGGCCCCGGGGAGATCGTTTTCGTCAGCCCCGAGGGGATCGAGGACGTGGCGCCGGCCTTCCGGGACATGAAGATCTGCACCTTCCTGTGGATTTACTACGGCTATCCCGCCTCCACCTATGAGGGCCAGAACGTAGAAGACGTCCGGCACCGCTGCGGCGCAAAGCTGGCGGAGCGCGACGCCAAGCGGCCCCACGTGAATCCCGACTGTGTGGCGGGGATCCCGGACTCCGGCGTGGCCCACGCCATCGGCTATTCCAACCGCTCCGGCGTGCCTTCCTCCCGGCCCCTTGTCAAGTACACGCCCACCTGGCCCCGCTCCTTTATGCCCACCATTCAGAGCCGCCGGGATCTCATCGCCAAGATGAAGCTGGTGCCGATCCACGAGCTCATCGCCGGCAGAAAGCTCCTGCTCATCGACGATTCCATCGTCCGGGGCACCCAGCTCCGGGAAACGGCGGAGTATCTGTACAAAAGCGGCGCCCAGGAGATCCATATCCGGCCCGCCTGTCCCCCCCTGGTCTTCGGCTGTAAGTATCTGAACTTCTCCCGTTCCAAGTCGGAGAAGGAGCTCATTACCCACCGGGTGATCGAAAAGCTGGAAAACGTGGTGGACCCCTCCCGGGAGCTGCTGGATCAGTACACCGATCCTGATTCCAACAAGTACGAGGCGATGCTGGAGGAGATCCGCAAGGAGCTGAATTTCACCTCCCTGCACTATCACCGGCTGGACGACATGATCGAGGCCATCGGCCTGGAGCCCTGCAAGCTCTGCACCTACTGCTGGAACGGCCGCGAATAACCACACAGCTTTTCTTGCAAGAAAAGTTGTGTAACGAGACTTGAGATCAGCTGTTATTCTCAGATCACCTCCCGGTGTTCCGCAAAACTCTGACAAACAAACGCAAAGGGACCTGCAAAATGATCGTTTTGCAGGTCCCTTTTTTCTTTTTTATTTCTGCAATTCCCGCTTCAGTCTCTCGATCAGCAGGTCCCCCACCGTCACGGCATCCTCCACCGACAGGTAATGATCGGCGCTCTGATCCACGAAGAGCTTGCCGGAGGCGGGAAACTCCTCGTCGGCAAACCAGACCTTCATGGTCACGGGGAATCGGGGAAACAGGGGAAACGTCACGCACAGGTCGCACTTCTCCGGCAGTTCTCTGCCGGCAAGGGCACGACAGGCTGCCCGAAGCCGCTCCGGGGTCAGAAGATTGAGGAAGTCGGAGAGCTGCTTTTCCGAGGCCGCGTCGTATTTTGTGCCCCGGATCAGGCCGTCCCGCATAGCCCCGAAGGTCATCAGCCGTCCTGCAGGCGGCGTGCCGTCGGCATTGGCCAGATAGTGCAGCAGGATCAGCGTGTGCCACGGCTCCAGCTCTGGCGTTACGTAGTAATCCGGCACCGCAACCGAAACGGCTTGTCCCAGAGTCTGCACCGTCAGCAGGCCCCTGTCGGGATCCCAGTCGCCGTCGGCCATGGCCGCAAGCTGCGCCGGGTCCCGCTCCTGCAGCGGCGCCTGCGCCGCCATACGCATCTGTTCAAAGGCTCTGTTTTCTTCCATCAGTTCCTCCCGTTCCCAAGAAAAATGCCGGATTCGGAGACCCGAATCCGGCATCGTCTTATTGGGGTTTAGCCTACGCGGATCAGGCAGGTTGTCTCCTGATCGCCTACCTTCAGTACCAGATCGGCGGAGCCTTCGCCAATGGCGGAGACGGTTCCGTCCTGCAGTACCGTGAACACGCTGTCGTTGCTGCTGGACCAGACGACCTTGACCTCTGCGTCCTCCGGGGTGACGTTGTAGTACGCGTCGAACTGGAGTTCCTCCTGCAGGCTCATGGTCACGTCGTCCTTCGCCTCGCCCAGATAGTCAATGCTCAGGTCCGTAACCACAGGCGCCGCGGGCGTTGTGGGCTGGGTCGTGGTGCCGGGATCTGTCGTGGTGCCGGGCTGGGTCGTGGTGCCGGGATGGGTCCCTACGTTGGGATCCGTCGTAGTGGGATCCGTCGTGGTAGAGGGGTTCGTGGTCGTACCGGGGTCCGTACCTTCAACAGACGTGATGTCCTCACCGCTGTTCAGGCCGTCCTTGTTCACGTCCTCCACCTGGGTGTCGACCTTGCCGCTATTCTTGTCAGAGCGGTTGGCATTCACGCTGGAGATCACAAGGACCACCACCGCCACGATCAGCAAAACGAGGATCAGAATGCCGATGAGCAGCTTCGCAGTGGAATTGCTCTCATAATCCGCGTGCTTACCGTTTTTATTTCTTCTGGCGCCGCAGTACGGGCACCTGCTTTTCAAGCTTGAGTACGTTCTGTCGCATCTTCCGCATTTCACTTCTGCCATAAGACTCATGCTTACCTCCCCTGTTCGTATTCCGGTTGGATTGAATTTGATTTTACATCAAATTTCCAGCTTAGTCAACGAATTTGAATGAATTAACATAAAATTTATATTTTTGCTTCAGTTCTGATGGAACTGCTCGCGTCAGGCAGGGGATCGATTACTGCAGGTTTCCGGCCAGAAGCTCCAGCTCCTCGGTGAGCGCCTTGGGCAGCTTCTCGCCAAACTTGGTGTAGAACTCGCGGATGCCGTCCACTTCCTCCTGCCACAGAGCCCTGTCCACGCTCAGCAGGCTGCGCAGCGTCTCCTCGTCCACGCCGGAGTCCTCCAGGTCGATGTCCTCGGGCCGGGGCAGGTAGCCGATGGGTGAATCCACGGCCTCCGCCTCGTCAAAGCAGCGGGCCATGATCCACTCCAGCACCCGCATATTATCGCCGAAGCCGGGCCAGATGAAGTGCCCCTCGTCATCGGTGCGGAACCAGTTGACGTTGAAGATCTTGGGGGGATTCTTGATGAGCTTGCCCATGTCCAGCCAGTGCTGCCAGTAATCCGCCATGTGATAGCCGCAGAAGGGGAGCATGGCCATGGGGTCGCGGCGTACAACGCCTACGGCGCCGGCGGCGGCGGCAGTGGTCTCGGAGGCCATGATAGAGCCTACGAACACGCCGTGCTGCCAGCTTCTGGACTGGTAGACCAGGGGCGCGGTCCTGGCACGCCTGCCGCCGAAGACGATAGCGGACAGGGGCACACCGGTGCTGCTGTCAAATTCCGGCGACACGCAGGGGCAGTTCTTGGCCGGAGCGGTAAACCGGGAGTTGGGGTGGGCCGCCTTGTTGCCGGAAGCGGGGTCATAGGGGTTGCCCTGCCAATCCTCCATGTGGGGCGGGATCTCCTTGGTCAGACCCTCCCACCATACGGTGTTGTCGTCCAGATTGTGGGCCACGTTGGTAAAGATGGTGCCCTGCATGGTGGCCGCCAGGGCGTTGGGGTTGGATTTTTTGTTGGTGCCGGGGGCCACGCCGAAAAAGCCGTTTTCCGGGTTCACGGCCCAGAGGCGGCCGTCCTCCCCCACGCGGATCCAAGCGATATCGTCGCCCACGCACCAGACCTTCCAGCCCTTCTTCCGGTACTTCTCCGGGGGAATGAGCATGGCAAGGTTCGTCTTGCCGCAGGCGGAGGGGAAGGCCGCGGCCAGATACCGGACCTCGCCCTGGGGGTTCTCAAGGCCCAGGATCAGCATGTGCTCCGCCATCCAGTTCTCCTGTCTGCCCAGATTGGAGGCGATACGCAGGGCAAAGCACTTCTTGCCCTGAAGCACGTTGCCGCCGTAGTTGGAGTTGACGGAGACGATCTCGTTGGTCTCCGGGAAGTGGACGATATACTTGTCCTCTTTGTTCAGATTGCACTGGCAATGGATGCCCTTGATGAAATTGCTGTCCTCGCCCATGGCGTCCAGGACCTGCTTGCCCATCCGGGTCATGATGGCCATATTGAGCACCACGTAAATGGAGTCGGACAGCTCAATGCCGTACTTGGCAAAGGGAGAACCCACCACAGACATGGAGTAAGGGATCACGTACATGGTCCGCCCTTCCATGGCGCCGTCACAGATGCCGCCCTTGCCGAAGAGCATCTGCCGCATCTTGTCCGGGGCCATCCAGTGATTGGTGGGACCGGCGTCCTCCTCCTTCTCGCAGCAGATCAGGGTCCTGTCCTCCACCCGGGCCACGTCGTTGGGGTCCGTCCGATGCAGGTAGCAGCCGGGGAGCTTTTCCTGATTGAGTTTGATGAGGATCCCCTCTTCCACGGCCTGCCGGCGCAGCTGCTCAAGCTGCTCCTCACTGCCGTCGATCCATACGATCCGGTCGGGCCGGGTCATCTTCACCACGCCGTCGATCCAGTCCAGCACGGCCTTGTTTTCTGTAAGCGCCATTTTTCTGTTCCGCTCCTTTCAAATTGCTGCACAGGCCGGAGACCCGCTGCGCAGCATTTGTTTCAATTTCAAATGGGATCTGCCTGTGAAAACACAGTTCCAATTTTTATTGTACACGATTTTTGAATTTTCTCAATAGTTATTTTCCCCTAATTTGCCTTTTCTCCCGTTTTTCGTCATCAGCGGGCACGGAGACAAAAGGACTGCCCGCCACGGTAAACCGCCACAGGGCGTCCCGGCACTTCTCGGCGTAGGCCACCCCGATCCTGCGGGAGGCCAGGACCTGTCCCGGTGCCTCTCCCCGGAGCAGATACAGTCCGCCGGGCCGGGTCAGATCGGCGCCGTAGCAGTCCATGGTGATGCCCAGGGCCTGGGACAGCTTTCCCGGTCCGGCGCACAGGTTCCGCAGCCGGTCCGTCCTCCGGCGCCGGCTCATCAGCTCCGTTCCCTCCAGCGGCTCCAGCGCCCGAAGCAGGATCGCCTCCGGTGCATCGGTTGCCCCGGAGGTGACGTTCATGCAGAAGTGCAGGCCGTAGATCCTGTACACATAGGCAAGGCCCTTGCCCTCGTACTGGACCTGTACGCGTTTGGTGCTCTTTTTATAGCTGTGGGCCGCGTCGTCCAGCTTGCCCAGATACGCCTCCGTCTCCACGATGATCCCGGCGGTCACACCCTCCGGCGTCTCGTGGACCAGGATCTGGCCCAGCAGCTCACGGGCCACGGTGAGGGTGTCCCGCATGTAGAATTCCCGGGGCAGGATCACAGGAGCCCTCCGATCTGCCGGCTCAGGGCCGCAAATTCCGTCAGGTTCAGACGCTCTCCCCGGACGGCAGGCTCCAGATCGCAGGCGGAAATCGCCTGCTCCACCTGCTGTTTGGTCAGTTCCCGGGAAAACCCGGCGCTCAAGGCGTTGAGCAGGGTCTTCCGCCGCTGGGCGAAGGCGGCCCGGACCACCCGGAAAAACAGGCTCTCATCCGGCACGGTCACTGCCTTTTCCCGCCGCATCTCCATACGGATCACAGAGGAGTGCACCTTGGGCTGGGGCATAAAGCAGGAGGGCGGCACGTCAAAGAGGAGCTTTGGCTCCGTATGATAGGCGGCAAACACGGAAAAGGCCCCATAGTCCCCGTCACCCGGTCCGGCACAGATCCGCCGGGCCACCTCCCGCTGGATCATGACGGTGACGGCGTCAAACAGGCCCGAACCGATGAGCTTTGTCAGCACGGGAGACGTAATATTGTAGGGCAGATTGGCGCAGACCATCCGGGGCATACCGGGCATGGTCTCCTCCAGCAGAGCCGGCAAATCCGTTTTCATCACATCCCCGAAGCGGAGGGTCAGATTGGCATACTGCCCCACCGTCTCCGCCAGAAGCGGTTCCAGGGACCGGTCCAGCTCCACTGCCGTGACCTTTCCCGCCCGCCGGCACAGGCAGGCCGTCAGCGCGCCGATGCCGGGTCCGATCTCCAGTACCCCCCAGGTCCCGTCAGCTCCCGATGCCTCTGCGATCCGGGCGGGCACCGAGGGGTCGATCAGAAAATTCTGGCCCATGGATTTGGAGAAGCGAAACCCGTACCGGTCCAGCAGCGCTCTGATCTGCGTGGGTGAACAAAGTTCCATTTTTTCCTCCCCGTCTTGCAAAAATCTCATATTACCTGTAATCTATCATCAGACAAAGCCCATTGTCAACCACCGGTTGAAGGGTACCCGCCGGACGGGCGCTTCTCATGGGCCCGGAAATGCATTATTCTGATGCCATCATCAGAAAGGAGAACATCCATGAAAGATTTCGGAAAACGCATCAAAGCCTTCCGGCTCCGGCAGGATCTGACCCAGGAGCGGCTCGCCGAACTGCTGGGCGTCTCCGCCCAGGCCGTTTCCAAGTGGGAAAACGACGTGAACTGCCCGGACATTTCCCTGCTGCCGGAATTGAGCGCCGTTCTTGGCGTGACCCTGGACGAGCTGTTCGACACAGGCGTGGAGACGCACCTGTACCGGATCGAGAAGATGCTCGAGGCCGGGAAAAAGCTGTCCGAGGAGGATTTTCACTACGCCGAGGCCCAGCTCAGGCAGGGCTGCAGCGGCGGCGAATACCGGGGCCGGTGTCTGACCATGCTGGCGGACCTGTATCTGACAAGAGCGGACAAATACAAGGATATGGCGGCAGAGCTTGCCATCCAGGCTCTCGCTGTCGACCCCTGGAAGCATGACAACCACGCCATTCTCTGCAAGGCAAAAGACGGCGCCCTGCCGGACTGGTGCGCCGTCAACCACACGGAGCTGATCGACTGCTGCCGGGACTTTGTGGCGAAAAATCCGGACCACGCTCCGGGGTATCTGTGGTATCTGAACAACCTTATCGCCGACGGACGGCTGACTGAGGCCCGGCAGGTGCTCGAGCAGATGCGGAAGGTCCGGGACAGCTATCACTATGAGCTTTACCGGGGCTACATCGCCCAGAGGGCCGGTGACATGGCCGAGGCGGAGCGGTGCTGGGACGAGATGGTGGAGAAATACCCGGACGTATGGTTTGCCTGGAGCAGCCGGGCGGACACTTACGTATGGCAGGCGGCCTATGAGCCCGCCCTGCGCTTCTACCGGGAGGCGGCTGCCCGCCAGACGGACAGGCCCCGGTTCACGGACAACTATCTGAGCATCGCCCAGATCTGTGAACTGACAGGGGATACCGCCGGGGCCGCGGAGGCCTATGGCCACGTGCTGGAGATCCTCCGGGACGACTGGTGCGTCACCGAGGGCGAGACGGTGGACGCCTACACGGAGAAGATCCGGAAGCTGCAGGAGCAGCGCTGAAGAAAGCGGCAAGCCGGGAGACGCATTTCGTTTCCCGGCTTGTCCCATGCCCCGAGAAAAATATACGCGGCCATATTGAATCTTCCCGGAAAACGGTATACAATGGAGTTGACAATTATGGCTGCTTTGCGGCTCAAAACGGAGGATTAAAATGGATTTCAACAAAAAATCTATTGACGAGCTGGACGTTTCCGGCAAAAAAATACTCCTGCGCTGCGACTTCAACGTGCCTCTGGACAAGCAGACCGGCGCGATCACCGACGACGGCAGGATCCGTGCGACGCTGCCCACGGTGACCTATCTGCTGGACCACGGCGCGGCGGTGATCGCCTGCTCTCACCTGGGCCGTCCCAAGGGCGAATGGAAGGAGGAGCTCTCCCTCAAGCCCGTGGCGGCGCGGCTCTCCGCGCTTATCGACCGTCCGGTGAAGATGGCAAAGGACGTCATCGGTCCAGACGCCAAAGCCCAGGCCGCAAAGCTCAAGGGCGGCGAGATCCTGCTGCTGGAAAATCTCCGCTTCCACAAGCAGGAGGAGAAAAACGACCCCGACTTTGCCAGGGAGCTGGCCTCCATGGCGGAGCTGTTTGTCACCGACTCCTTCGGCACGGCCCACCGGGCACACGCCTCTACAGAGGGTGTATCCCACTATCTGCCCTCCGCCTGCGGCTTTCTCGTCGCCAGGGAACTGGGGCACCTTAACGGCGCGCTGAACAATCCCGCGCGCCCCTTCGTGGCGATCCTGGGTGGCTCCAAGGTCTCCGACAAGATGGGCGTGATCCGCAACCTGCTGGACAAAACCGACTATATCCTCATCGGCGGCGGCATGGCCTATACCTTTATTAAGGCCTCCGGCGGTGCCATCGGCAACTCCCTGTGTGAGGACGACCGTCTGGACGACGCAAGGCAGATGCTCCAGGCCGCGGCGGAAAAGGGCGTAAAGCTCGTCCTTCCCGTTGACACCGTGGCAGCGGATCGCTTTGCCGCCGACGCGGCGGCAGTCACCGTAAAAAGCGGCGAGATCCCCGCGGACTGTATGGGGCTGGACATCGGGCCCGAGGCCGCCAAAGCCTACGCCGCCATCATCCGGGACGCCGGAACGGTGGTCTGGAACGGCCCCATGGGCGTATTTGAGTTTGACCGCTTTGCCGCAGGCACCGAGAAGGTTGCCCTGGCACTGGCTGCATCCGACTGCATCTCCATCATCGGCGGCGGTGACAGCGCAGCCGCCATCCGCAAGTTCGGTCTGGCGGACAAGGTGACCCACGTGTGCACCGGCGGCGGCGCCAGCCTGGAATTCCTGGAGGGCAAGATCCTGCCGGGCATCGCCTGCATCGACGACAAATAACCGGCGGCGCGGCCGGATCGCGAAGGGATATCGGTACCGAAATGAACACAAAATACAGGAAGGCGGTCATCGCCGGAAACTGGAAAATGAACCTGCTGCCCAGTCAGGTGCGGGATTTTGCCGACGCGCTCAAAGCGCTGCAGCCCAACCGCCGGCTGTGCGACATCGTCCTGTGCCCCAGCTTTGTCTGCATTCCCGCGGCCCTCAAGGCCGTCAAGGGCAGCCACATCTTCGTGGGCGCCCAGAACCTCAACGAAAACCCCGCCGGAGCCTACACCGGGGAGGTTTCCGCCCAGATGCTGACGGATCTCGGGGTGAGCTACGTGATCCTGGGCCACAGCGAGCGGCGGCAGTATTACGGGGAGACGGACGCCTCCGTCAACCGGAAGCTGGCCGCGGCCCTGGCCGCGGAGCTGCGCCCCATCGTCTGCGTCGGCGAGACCCTCACCCAGCGGGATCAGGGCGTTACCATGGAGCAGGTGCGCATGCAGGTCAAAAGCGCCTTCTGCGGCGTTGACGGAGAATCGGCCCGCCGGGCTGTGATCGCCTATGAGCCCATCTGGGCCATCGGCACCGGCAGAACGGCCACGCCGGAACAGGCTCAGGAGGTCTGCGCCGGTATCCGGGGTGCCGTCCGGGAGCTCTACGGGGCCCGGATCGCCCGGGGGATCTCCGTGCTCTACGGCGGCTCCATGAACGAGAAAAACGCGGCGGAGCTGCTCTCCCAGCCGGACATCGACGGCGGTCTCATCGGCGGCGCTTCCCTCGTACCGGAGAAGTTCGCCGCCATCATCGAAACGGCAAATACATACTGACGGCAAGCAAGGGGTACATGCCCCTTGCTTGTCCTGTTTCCGGCGCTCTGCCGGACCCTTTTCATACTGACAGCAAAGGAGAGACATATGAAACCCATAACCGCACTGATCATCATGGACGGCTTCGGCCTGACGGAGCCCTCCCCCACCAACGCCGTCTCCACGGCCAATACCCCCGTGCTGGACGGTCTGCTGGGACGGTGGCCCAACACCCGGATCTCCGCGTCCGGTCTGGACGTGGGACTGCCCGCCGGGCAGATCGGCAACAGCGAGGTGGGGCACACCAACATCGGCGCAGGCCGGGTGGTCTATCAGGACCTGACCCACATCTCCCACGAAATCGAAACCGGCGACTTCTTCCAGAACCCCGTCTACTGCCGCGCCATGGACAGCGCCAGGGACGGGGACAAAGCCCTGCATCTGCTGGGGCTGACCTCCCCCGGCGGCGTTCACAGCCACACAGATCACCTGCTGGCCCTGCTGGATATGGCCAAGGCCCGGGGTCTGGAGAAGGTCTGGGTCCACTGCTTCATGGACGGCCGGGACACCCCGCCGGCCTCCGGCATCGATTCCGTCCGGCGTGTCGCCGACAAGTGCCGCGCCCTGGGCGTCGGACACATCGCCACGGTTACGGGCCGTTTCTACGCCATGGACCGGGACAAGCGCTGGGAGCGTGTGGAGCGCGCCTACAACGCGCTGGTCTGCGGAGAGGGCATTCACTGTGCCGATCCCGTCGCCGCCGTACAGGCCTCCTATGACGCCGGTGTCACCGATGAGTTTATCGAGCCCGTGATCTGCGATCCCGATGGCATGATCGCCCCGGGGGACAGCGTGATCTTCTTCAACTTCCGGCCTGACCGTGCCCGGGAGATCACCCGGGCTCTGGTGGACCCGGCTTTTGACGGGTTCGCCAGGAAAAAGGGTTTCTTCCCTCTGACCTACGTATGCACCACCCAGTATGACGAAACCCTGCCCAACGTGACCGTGGCCTATCCCCCGGAGGCGCTGCAGAACACTTTTGGCCAGGTGATCAGCGACCGGGGCATGACCCAGCTTCGGATCGCGGAGACGGAGAAGTACGCCCACGTGACGTTCTTCTTCAACGGCGGTGTGGAGCAGGTCTATCCCGGAGAGGACCGGATTTTGGTCAACTCCCCCAAGCAGTTCCCCACCTACGATCTGATCCCGGAGATGAGCGCTCCGGAACTGACGGACAAGGCCGTAGCCGCCATTGAAAGCGGCAAATACGACGTGATGATCCTCAACTTTGCCAACTG
>ONVR01000194.1 GCA_900321335.1 uncultured Eubacteriales bacterium
CTGTGCTTGAAGCCGGAAAACTGGGTCCCGGCCATGGGATGCCCGCCCACAAAGGTAAAGCCGTATTCCTCGGCAAGGGTGAAGCAGGTTTCACACACCTGCCGCTTGGTGCCGCAGGTGTCCATGACCAGGGTGTTTTTGCCGATCTGCCCGGCGTGTTCCCGGAGCCAGGCGATGGCCGCCTGGGGATACAGAGCGATGAGCAGCAGCTCACAGGCGGCCAGATTCTCCCCGGTGAGTTCCCCCGCGATAAAGCCGCCGATCTTGGCGATGCCCAGGACGTTCTCGTCCCGGTCCCCGGCAAAGACCGTGTGCCCCGCCTGGGTATAGGCCTTGGCAAAGGAGCCGCCGATGAGCCCCAGCCCCACGATGCCGACGGTCATCTTACCGCCTCCAGGATCCGGTTGACCGATTTGACCACGTCGTCAAACTGCTCCGGCGTCAGGCTCTGGGCCCCGTCGCACAGAGCCCGGGGCGGGTCATTGTGCACTTCAATGATCAGGCCGTCTGCCCCGGCCGCCGCCGCGGCCATGGCCATGGGCTTGACCAGACGGGAGATGCCCGTGGCGTGGCTGGGATCCACGATGACCGGCAGGTGGGTCAGTTCGTGGAGCATGGGCACCGCCGACAGATCCAGGGTGTTGCGGGTGTAGGTCTCAAAGGTACGCACGCCACGCTCGCAGAGGATCACGTCGTTGTTGCCGCCGGCCATGATGTACTCGGCGCTCATGAGCAGCTCCTTGAGGGTATTGGCAAGGCCCCGCTTGAGGAGAATGGGCTTGTGTACGCGGCCCAGCTCCCGCAGCAGCTCGAAATTCTGCATGTTCCGGGCGCCGACCTGAATCACGTCCACGTCCTCGAACAGCTCCAGGTGATTGATGTTCATGATCTCCGTTACGATGGGCATGCCCGTCTGCTTTTTGGCCTCGGACAGCAGGGCAAGCCCCTCGCCCTTGAGCCCCTGAAAGTCGTAAGGAGAGGTCCTGGGCTTAAAAGCGCCGCCCCGCAGGAGCTTGGCCCCGGAGGCGCTGACGGCCTGGGCCACCTGGAGGATCTGCTCCCGGCTCTCCACCGAGCAGGGCCCGGCGATAAACTGGAAATTGCCGCCGCCGATCCGGATGTCCTCCCGGATGGTGACCACCGTGTCCTCAGGGTGGAATTTCCGGTTGGCGCTTTTGAAGGGCTCTGAGATCCGTTTGACGGACTCCACCATGTCCAGCGCCTCGAGAAGTTCCGTGTCGATTTTGGTGGTGTCGCCCACCAGTCCGAGAATGGTCTGGTATTTACCCCGGGAGATGTGGATCTCCAGACCCTGCTGTTCAAACCAGCCCGTCAGGCTGTCGATCTGCTGTTGTGTCGTTCCGGCCTTGAGTACCGCAATCATAATCGTTACCTCCGTGTGAAAAAAATAAACCACGCAGTCGGCTGCGTGGCTACAAGGGATTGTTCGTGATGGATCGTTTCAGCGCAGCACAAATCACTATTACCTTTTCGGAAAAAAGTAATAGCCAAAATATGCCTTGCTGATAACGACAGCGCCCATAGTCAATACTCCCATAATCAAGATAGCAAAATTTTACACCGATTCCAGGCCAATGTCAAGGGATAATTTCACAATTTTTAGAATTAAAGCGTGAAAGAAACACACAGGGGCATCGTACGATGCCCCTGTGTGTATGGGGTTATTGTTTGTCCTGGGGCTGATCGGGAGTCTGGACGGGAGGCTTTTCCGAGGTCGGCCGCTTCCGCCTGCGGTTGTGCCGGACAAGCAGGATGATCACGAGGGCGATCACCGCCAGAATCACCAGTACCGGCAGGGCGCTGATGATGACCTGCAGCAGCTCCTGGAAGAAGGTGCCGATGCCCTTGAGCGTGGACATAAAGCCACGGCCGGCCCGCTGCCAGTAGGTCAGGTGGATCTCCTCCGGCTCCGTGTACTTCTCCACCTCCTGGATCTCCAGGGTCACGGTGCTGTAGTCCACGTCCTTCTGCATCCCCCGCAGGGAGGTGCTCAGGGCGTCGATCTGGTACTCCACCTCGGACAGGCGCTCCTCCACCAGGATCATGTCGGAGACGTTGTCGGCCTGCTGCATCATCTCGATGAGCCGGTCGTGCTCGGCGTTGTAGGCATCCAGACGGGTCTGGACGTTGTAATACTGGGTGGTGATGTTGTCCTGGGCGTACTCCACGTACAGGACGTTGCCCACGGCGGAGAAGGAGTCGGTCAGACTCTTGAAGTTCTCCGAGGGGACCCGGATCACCAGATCCGCACTTTTGTAGGAGGCGCCGTAGCGGTAGATCTGGTTGTAGCTGTTGCCGCTGATGTAGGAGCTCTGGATGTAGCCGCCGGCAGTTTCGATGAGGCTGTAGGCCGTCTGCAGGGCGTCGTCAAACTCCGTGGTCTCCACCCGGGCGTTGGCGGTATAGATGATCTTCTCCGCGGGATCGTGCTCCCCCGTGGGAGCCGAGCCGATGGCGCCGGTGCTTTCCGCGGGCGTTTCGGCGGTGGACTCTTCATCATACCAGCCCTCTTCGGCCGTGGCGGTGCTGTCGTAGTAGGAGCTGTTGGAGGCGGCATCCTTGGACAGAGAGCCGCAGCCCGCCAGCAGGGCGCAGATCAAAAGCAGGGAAAACAGGATTGCAAGGATCTTTTTCATTTTTTTCACTCCTTCGTTTCAAACGGAAAGCGTCGGGGAAAACGCTTTTCCTGCTCTTATGACGGCAAAGCGAACCGCAGGTTCCCGTGTTTTTTATTTTTCGATCAGATTTGTGCCGGTCATCTCCGGCGGCTGGGGGATCCCCAGCAGGTGCAGCATGGTGGGGGCCAGATCGCAGAGCCTGCCGCCGTCCCGGAGGGAGGCCTCCGCGCCGCAGAGGATCAGGGGCACCAGATTGGTGGTGTGGGCTGTGTGCGGCGTTACTCCGTCCGTGTCCACCATGACCTCCGCGTTGCCGTGGTCGGCGGTGACCAGGGCAACGCCGCCGGTGGCCAGCACGGCCTCCACCACCCGGCCCACGCAGGTGTCCACCGTCTCCACCGCCCGGATGGCGGCGGCCAGCACGCCCGTGTGGCCCACCATGTCGCAGTTGGCAAAGTTGAGGATC
>ONVR01000311.1 GCA_900321335.1 uncultured Eubacteriales bacterium
ATTTCCCTCGGTGTGGAGAGCGGCGACGACTGGACGCTGGACCGCATCCACAAGGGCTATCACGCAGAGGATATTCTGGAGCAGTGCCACAAGCTGGAAGAGGCCGGCATCGACTACTGGATGACCTTCTTAAACGGCGTGGCCGGCAAGTCCCACAGCCGGGAGCACGCGATCAATTCCGCAAAGATCTTCAGTCAGTGCAAGCCCATGCTGGTGGGGACCGGGGGCCTGACCCTGTTCCCCGGCACGCCTCTGCTGGAGGAGGCGCAGCGGGGGGAGTTTGATCCGCTCACGGAAAAGGAGATGCTGGAGGAGCTGAAGCTCTTTGTGGAGAACCTGACCTGTGACTGCTCCTTCATCACCCACCACACGGTGGCGGCAAATCTGACAGGGCCGAACTTTCTCACCCGGAAGGAGAAGATCGTTGCCGCCCTGGACAACGCGATCGCCCACGGCGATCTGGACCGGATGGCCGCGCTCCGCCGGAACAAGAGAACACTGTAAGAAGGGAAGATGTCCACGTGAAGAAGGAGAGAGTTGCCGCCTTTACCGATGCGGTACTGGCGATCATCATGACGATCCTTGTGCTGGAACTGGAAAAGCCGACAACGCTGACGGTATCCGCGTTCTGGGAGCTCCGGTACAGCTTCTTTTCCTATGCGCTGTCGTTCTTCTGGCTGGGATCGATGTGGATCAACATTCACAACGAATGGGAAAATATCGAAGCGGTTAACGCCAAGACCCTGTGGGTAACGCTTATTCTTCTGTTTTCCTGTTCGGTGATCCCCTACGCCACCGATTTGGTCAGCCACGGGTTCGACAATAAGCTCGCCCAGGGCTTCTACGGGTTGTTCGTCATGCTGGTCACCCTGTCAAATATATGGCTCAGCCGGGTGCTGGAGCACGGTAACGGGGGCAGCAAAATGCCGGCAGACCTGATGAAAAAGCGCAGAAGGCTGCTTTGGATCGACGTGGGCGTGAAGCTCATTGGGTTTGTAACGGCAATGACGGTCTATCCGCCTGCCATGATGTTCAGCGTGATCCTGGCGGCGGCCTTTTTGATGATCAGCATCCGTGTCCTGCGGCTTGACTGGAGCGATGTGAAAGGGAAGGAGGGTTCTGCGTGAACTTTTCAGGCGGGATCAACCGCCCGCCCTATGAGACGGCGGACGGCTACCTGCAGACGACGGAAGGGTGCTCTCACAACACCTGTCTGTTCTGCACCTATTTCAAAAATCAGAAGTTCAGGAAGTCATCCATAGAAGAAATAGAGGCAGATATCAAGGAAATTCCACAATACTTTGGCGCACCGAAGCGCATCTTTCTGCAGGGGGCGGACGGCTTCGCCGCGGACTATGACGTGCTGATGAAAACAGCGGAACTGCTTCACAAATACGTTCCCTCTGTGCAGACCATCGGCGGCTATGCCCGCATCGACAACTTTTACGACAAGACGGAACAGCAGCTGCGCAGTATGGCGGCTGTGGGATTTGCCAACCCGTATATCGGCGTGGAGTCTGGTGACGACGTCATCCTCAAGCGGATCAACAAAGGATATACAGCCGCGCAGGCACGGGAGCAACTGGAGAAGATCGACGCGTCGGGGCTGCCCTTTATTGTCAATTTTCTGAACGGAGCCGGGGGACACGGTTACGGCCTTGCCAATGCACAGAAGACAGCCGCACTGTATGACGGCCTTCATCCCACTATGGTCAACACCTCCATGCTCACCGTTGTACCTGGAACGCCGCTGTACCGGGCGGTAGAAAAAGGACTGTATGCGGAGTCCACCGAGATGGAGAAGCTGGAAGAGATCTATGAGCTGGTGCGCTGCCTGAGCAATGATACGATCTTCATGAACGAGCACGCGTCCAATCTGTTCCACGTCCGGTGCCGAATCCCGGAGGCGAAAGAAGAATTGCTTTCGTACATCCGAAAGTTCATGGAGGAGAGCGACGAGCGGGAACTGCGGCGGTACCGGGAGCGGATTACACGTGCATTTTAAGCAGAGGAAGATGGTATACTGTTATACTGATTATAAAACAACAGGAGAATCATTATGGAATTCAAAGAAGTCGTAAACAAGAGGCATTCCGTCAGAAACTTCAAGGAGGACGCGATTCCCGTTTCCGTTCTGGAAGACATCGTCCGCACAGCGGAGCGGGCACCGTCGTGGGAAAACAGCCAGCCCTGGAATGTGTATATCGCCACCGGGGAGACGCTCAAGCGGATCAAGGCGATCTGGGCCGGGAAATACGCGGACAAGGTGAAGGGTACCCCGGATATGCCCACTGGCCACCGCACAAACTTCTCCCCACGCAGCCAGAAGAGCATGGAGGATTTCATGGGAGCTGTTGCGGCGTATTCCGGCGACCCGGAGATCGCACATTTTCTGAAGATGAATGAAACGCTGTTCAACGCTCCCGCCCTCGTCTATCTGACGCTTGGGAAGGATCACACGGGATGGCCGGTTTACGACCTCGGCGGCTTTGGCCTGGCTCTGATGCTGGGGGCAAAGGATCACGGCGTGGATTCGATCCCCGCCTATGAGATCGTCAAGTTCCCTGCGGAACTTCGTCCGCTTCTCTCCGTCCCGGAGGAGGAAGAGATCATTATGGGTATCGCGCTGGGCTATGCCGCAGACGACAGCATCAATGCCTTTGCCTCTACACGGCTGCCCCTCAGTGAGATTTTGACCATCAAGGAATAAACGGAAGACCGCAAAGAGTCCCTGCCGCCTCGCCGGAGGAGGCGGGGCGGCCTTTTTTGTTGAGAAGAAAGGACATCTGTGGTATGCTTGCAGGGGGACAGCGGCGGCCGCTGCCCATTGCGCCGCGGTCCGCGGCAACGACAACGCTTGAAGGAGTGAGGAAAATGCTGGAATTGCTGCTGGCGCAGTATCAGGATACGTTTGGGGAGGCGTTTCCCCTTGCGGCGTTTGAAGGGGTGCAGGAGTCTGAGGTGATCAACGTTCTTTATGACTGCGTATACAACAATCTCCCCTACGACCCGAACCGCAAGGCGGAATACCGGATCATGGATGCGCCCGGCATGAAGAAATAAGCCCGACGAAGCGGCTGCGCACCTGTACGGCGGAGCCGATCGCTGGCGGCGGAAAACCCAAAGCATCATGACGCACAGCCCGCGGGATCCCGCGGGCCTGTTTGCTGTCTGCGCCCGCTGCCGGAAAAACCGGCGAATACTTGCAGCCGCAGGCCCGATCCTGTATACTGAAATACAGGGAAAGAAAGCAGCGGAAAGACCGGCGGCCTCCATGCCGCCGGATGTGTGTGACAGATTTGGGAAAGGAGAAAAAGGTTATGCGATATGTATGCCGGATCTGCGGCTACGTCTATGACGAGGCCGTGGAAAAAGTTCCCTTCCGGGAGCTGCCGGAGGACTGGAAGTGTCCCCTGTGCGGCGCGGCAAAGAGCGATTTCAAGGCGGCAGACGCCGGGCCGGAGCCGGTGGGCGCCTCCGCCCCTGCCCGGCGGCAGGCGGATCTGGAGAAGCTCTCCGCCGGACAGCTGGCCGCCCTGTGCTCCAATCTGGCAAGGGGCTGTGAGAAACAGTATCGGCCGGAACAGGCGGCGCTGTTCGGGGAGCTGGCGGACTACTTTACGGCGGTGACGCCGCCGGTGAACGACGCTTCCGTGGAGGCGCTGTATCAGATGCTGGAGCAGGACGCGGCGGACTACGCCGGGATCCGGGCGACGGCTGACGAAAACGGGGACCGGGGCGCCGCCAGGATCTGCGTCTGGGGAGAAAAGGTCACGCGGATGCTCTCCTCTCTTGTGGGACGCTACCTCCGGGAGGGGGAGGCCATGCTGGCGGACACGGATATCTGGCTGTGCACCGCCTGCGGCTTCGTCTACGTGGGAGACGCGCCCCCGGAGATGTGCCCCGTCTGCAAGGTGCCGTCCTGGAAGTTTGAGAAGATCGAAGGGAGGGTGACGGCATGAAAAAGATGGCGGTGAGGAACCTGCGGCTTTGCACAAAGGACTGTCTGTGCCTGTACGTATGTCCCACGGGGGCCACGGACACAGAGGACAGCGTGATCGATACGAAAAAATGTGTGGGCTGCGGCGTCTGCGCCGGCGCATGTCCAAGCGGTGCCATCAGCATGGTGCCCGTGGAGTACCCGTCCCAGCAGCCCAAGACCGAGGCGGTGACGGGAACGCTCCTGGCCCTGGCCCAGCGGAAGGCGGATCAGGAAAAAGCGGCGCGGCAGATCGCGGAAACCGCACAGGCGGAGGGCTTGTACCGCCTTGCCAAGGCCGCAGCCAGATCCCTGCGGATCATGAACGAGGACGTGATGCGGGAGGCGGGCTTTATGCTGCCCCAGAGCGGCAACGCCCACCGGGTCCTCTCCCGGATCGTTCAGGACCCCGCCGTGGAGGACTATGCCTCCCGGATCGCCTGGAACCTGTCGGTGGAGATCCCCGAAAACGACGGAGAAAAGACGGAATAAAACGTCAGCAGCAGAAAAAGCGCCCTGGAGCCATGGCCCCAGGGCGCTTTTCGGTTTTTTGCTTATTCCGTGGGCATGACCTTCTCCACGTCGGCCCGAAGCCGCTCGTGGGTCTGCTTTGCGATCATGGCCTGGTCGATGTACTGCCCGTCGGCGGTATAGGCCTCGCTGTCGGGGATCTTCTCGATCCGGATGGCGCAGACCTTGTACTCGGGGATCCGGGCGAACTTGTCCAGCGCCGCGTTGGTCAGCCAGTTGGCGTCGCCGTCGGGGAAGTGGAAGGGCATCCAGCTCTCGCCGGGAGAGCACTTGGTGCCAACGCGGGCCTCTGCAGTCAGCTCGCCCCGGCGGGACCGGACCCGGACGCGCTCTCCGTCCCGGATGTCCAGGGCGGCGGCGTCGTTCTCATTCATCTCGATGAAGGCGTGGCCCTCGATGTTCATCAGTCCCTGGGTGCGGCCGGTCATGGCCCGGGTGGTGTAGTGATACAGGATCCGGCCCGTCATCAGAACGATGGGGTATTCCGCGTCCGGCAGTTCCGCGGAGGGAACGTACACGGCGGGGTAGAACATGCCGAGACCTCTGGAGAACTTGCCTACGTGCATGATGGGCGTGCCCGGATGGTCTTTGTCCAGGCAGGGCCACTGGAGTCCCTGGCCGGCGATCTCTTCAGAATCCAGCCGCACGTGGCTGATGCCGGCGAAGCTGGGGGTCAGGGAGGCGATCTCGTCCATGATCTCCGCGCTGGTCAGGTGGGGCTGGTTGTAGCCCATGCGGTTCATCAGGTCGATGATGATGTCCGTGTCCAGACGCATGTTGCCGGGGACGGTGATGGCCTTGCGGACCCGCTGGACCCGGCGCTCGGTGTTGGAGAAGGTACCCTCCTTCTCCAGATAGGAGCGGCCGGGCAGGATCACGTCGGCGTACTGGGCCGTCTCGGTCATGAACAGCTCCTGAAGCACGAAGAAGTCCAGGCTCTTGAGGGCCTTGATGATGTGATTGGTGTCGGGGTCGGTGACCACGGGGTCCTCGCCGTAGATGTACAGGCCGTGGACCTTGCCCGCGATGGCGGCGGGGAACACGTCGGTGGCGTGGATGCCGATGCGGCCGTCCAGCTTGACGCCCCAGGCCTTCTCAAACTTTTCCCGGACGGCGTCATCGGTGACCTTCTGGTAGCCGGGGAATACGTTGGGCTGGGCACCCATGTCGCAGGCGCCCTGCACGTTGTTCTGGCCGCGCAGGGGGTTCACGCCGCAGCCGGGACGGCCCAGCTTGCCCACCATCATGGCCATGTTGGACATGGACATAACGCCCTCGGTGCCGGTGGAGTGCTCGGTGACGCCCAGGCAGTAGATGATGGGCGCCTTGCCGGCTTTGGCGTACATCCGGGCCGCGGCGATGAGATCCTCCGCCCGGATATGGCAGATCTCGGCCACCTTCTCGGGGGTGTAGTCGGCGACGATCTTTTTGAGCTCTTCAAAGCCCTCGGTCCGCTGGGCGATGAACTGCTCGTCGATGAGGCCCTCGTTTACAAACACGTTCATCATGCCGTTGGCAAAGGCCACGTTGGTGCCGGGACGGAGCTTGAGATGGATGTCAGCCCGCTTGGCAAGACCCGTATCCCGGGGATCCACCACGATCAGACGTGTGCCGTTCTGAACGGCCTGGCGGATCTGCATGCCCACCACGGGGTGGGCCTCCTCCGGGTTGGAGCCCACCAGCATGATCACGTCCACGTCGTGGGTGATGTCGTAGATGGGGTTGGTCATGGCGCCGGAGCCCAGGGTCATGGCCAGGCCGGAGACGGAGGCGGAGTGACACACCCGGGCACAGTTGTCGGTGTTGTTGGAGCCGAAGCAGGTGCGGACCATCTTCTGCACCATGTAGATGTCCTCGTTGGGGGAGCGGGAGCAGGCAAAGCCCGCCAGAGAATCGGGGCCGTATTTCTTTTTGATCTCCATAAACCGGGAGGCCACCAGATCCAGCGCTTCGTCCCAGCTGGCCTTCCGGAATTTTCCCGTGGCTCTGTCCTTGATCAGCGGATCGGTGATCCGGTCCCCGGACTGGGCAAAGTCAAAGGAACCGCTGCGGCCCTTGACGCACAGCAGCCCCCGGTTGGAGGGGCCGAAGGCGGCCTCGGTGTCCACGACCTTGTTGTCCTTGACGTATACGTAGTACTGACATCCCGTGGCGCAGTGGGGGCAGGTGGTCAGGACCTTCTTGACCTCCCACTGGCGGTAATGCTTTCTGCGCTTCATCTGCAGAGCGCCGGTGGGGCAGGCCTGTACGCAGTTGCCGCAGGATTCGCAGATGGAATCCTTCCAGTCCATGCCGAAGGGAGGGGCAATGACGGATTTGAAGCCCCGGTTCACCGTGGAGATGGCGCCGCGGCCCACGATCTCAGCGCAGGTGTTGACACACCTGTGGCAGAGGATGCACAGGTTGGGATTGTAGGTGAAAAACTCGTTGGTCTCGTCCTTGGGCTGCCGGAACTCCTCGGGGTCAACGGGGAAGCTGCTCTCCTCCAGCCCGTATTGCAGACACAGATCCTGGAGCTTGCAGCTGCCGTTCTTGCCGCACTTGAAGCACTGGGTGTCGTGATGGCTCAAAAGCAGGTCCAGCGTCTCCCGGCGGGATTTTACCACCCGCTCGCTCTCGGTGTGGATCACGTTGCCCTCGGCGATGGGGAAGGAGCAGGCGGTGACCAGCTTGGGGCTGCCCTCGATCTCCACCAGGCAGATGCGGCAGGAGCCCTCGGGGTTGAGATCCTTCAGATAACAGAGGGTGGGGATGTGGATGCCGTATTTTTCAGCGGCCTGAAGTATCGTGGAGCCCTCTTCTACTTCCACTGCAATACCGTTTATCGTTGCATGAATCATAGCGTTGTAACTCCTTTCCTTATCGCTTCTCAATGGCGCTGAACTTGCAGGAGGACATGCACAGGCCGCACTTGATGCACTTGGAGGCGTCGATGACGTGCGGCTGCTTCTTCTCGCCGGTGATGGCGCTCACCGGGCAGTTTCTGGCGCACATGGTGCAGCCCTTGCACTTGTCCGGATCGATCACGTACTGCATCAGGTTCTTGCAGACCTTTGCGGGACATTTCTTGTCCACGATGTGGGCCTCATACTCCTCCCGGAAGTGCTTGAGGGTGGAAAGGACGGGGTTGGCCGCGGTCTGACCCAGAGCGCACAGAGAGCCGGACTGGACGGTCTTGCACAGTTCCTCCAGCTTGTCCAGATCCTCCATGGTGGCCTTGCCGTCCACGATCTTGGTCAGCAGCTGGAGCATGCGCTGGGTGCCCACCCGGCAGGGGGTACATTTGCCGCAGGACTCGTCGCAGATAAAGCCCATATAGAACTTGGCCACGTCCACCATGCAGTTGTCCTCGTCCATGACGATGGCGCCGCCGGAGCCCATCATGGAGCCCCTGGCCACCAGGTTGTCAAAGTCGATCTCCGCGTCCAGATCCTTTTCCGTCAGACAGCCGCCGGAGGGACCGCCGGTCTGGATGGCCTTGAATTTCTTGCCGTTGGGAATGCCGCCGCCGATGTC
>ONVR01000162.1 GCA_900321335.1 uncultured Eubacteriales bacterium
CCATCAGAGAGCGATAATGGTTGTACAGCGTCTGTTTGCTGATCCCCGTGTCAGCACAAAACAGCTTGAGGGTAACCTCGTCCGCCGGATACCGCTCAAGGATCTTCAGCAGACTCTCTTTAATTTTTTCTTTAGTCGTCATAATTTTATTCCCCCGATCCCATGTAAACAGTATTATACACGATTTAGCGTACATGCCAAGTCCCAAATTGCAAAAAGAAATTCGCAAACGGACCCGATTTTTTCGTGAATGCCGTCCCGGTCTCCCGACAGACAAACCGGCGCCGGTCTTTACAAATTCCGCTCACCGCCATAGGGTCTTGTCTCTTGATTTCTTCCGCCCTCTCTTCTATAATGGATGCAGGCGGCGGGAGGATCCCGTCCCCATAACAGCAAATGACAATTCCAGCGTTTTATCCGATTTATTCTTTTCCATCAGGAGGTAACGACATGACAAGACAGGAAATCATTGACCTGTGCGGAAAGGCGGCACGGGAGGCCCAGATCCGGGACGACGTATGTTCCCGCAGTACCCTGATCGGGCTGAAGGCGTATTTTGACTGGATCGGCGACGATATGATCCGGGCGTCCATGAACCTGTGCGGCGGCGCCGGCGGCAGCAGCGGCACCTGCGGCACCTTTACCGCCGGTCTGCTGGCCGTAGGTCTGAAATACAACGTGCCCCTGGCCGATGAGCTGAAAAAGCCGGAGCTGCAGGAGATCAACGCCGGCATGTTCAACAAGTTCCGGGATGAATATCTGGCGGTCATGGGCACCACCCTGTGCCCGGAGTTCCAGAAAAAAGTCTTTGGCCGCAGCTACATCTTCACCGACCCCGTTGACAGCGAGGCATACTGGAAGATCGAGGACCACGCGGAAAAATGCGCAGACGTGGTGGAGAAAGCCACCCGGATGATCGCCGCGTTCCTGCTGGACAACGAGGTCCCCGGAAAACAGGAGGCAGTGCAATGAGAATTCTTGTGATCGGCGGTGTGGCCGCCGGCGGCAGCGCCGCCACCAAAGCCAGACGCACCAATGAGGACGCGGAGATCGTCCTGTTTGAGCGGGGCAGCTACGTCTCCTTTGCCAACTGCGGCCTGCCCTACTATATCGGCGGCGTGATCGAGGACCGGGACGAGCTGCTGCTGGTGACGCCGGAGCTGTTCAAGAGCCGGTTCAACATCGACGTCCGGATCAACACCGAGGTCACAGACATTGACCCGGTGGGCAAAACCATCACCGTAAAAAACGCCCGGGGCGAATCCCGGGAACCCTATGACAAGCTGATCATCGCCACCGGCGGCCGTCCCCTCGAACTGCCCATAAAAGGGCGGGAGAAAGACGGGGTATACAACGTGTTTACCGTTCCCGACGCTGACAGGATCGTCTCCCGGCTGGAGCTGGGCATGAAGACCGCCGTTGTCGTCGGCGGGGGCTTTATCGGGCTGGAGAGCGCGGAGAATCTTCGCGCCCGGGGGCTTTCCGTCACCGTGGTGGAAAAGGCCCCTCAGATCATGAGCAATATGGATGAGGAGTTTTCCCATATCCTCATCCGGGAGCTTGACGGCATGGGGATCTCCGTCATCACCGGCACCGGCGTGACAGAGATCACCGGCGGGGACAAGGCCGACGGCGTCGTTCTCGACGACGGCAGGACCCTCCCTGCCGATCTGGTCATTCTGGCAGCCGGTGTCCGGGGCAGCACAGAGCTGGCGGAGAAGGCCGGATGCCGTCTCGGGGAGACCCGGGGCGTGTGGGTGGACGCCAACATGTGTACCTCCGTTCCCGACATCTACGCCGCCGGCGACATCGTCGAGAGCGTACACCTGGTCAGCGGCAAAAAGGTCCGCATCCCCCTGGCCGGCAGTGCCAACAAGCAGGGCCGTGTGGCAGGCGCCAACGCCGCCGGCGGCAATCTGCAGTTCAAGGGCGTTCTCGGCACCGCCATTCTCAAAGTCGGCGGTCTCACGGCCGCCCGTACCGGTCTGAATGACCGGGAGGCCCGGCAGCTGGGCCGGGATTACGAGTGTCTGTATGTACCGGGCTTCAGCAACGCCACCTACTATCCCGACGCGGCTCCCATGCTCCTCAAGCTGACTGTGGAAAAGCAGACCGGCCTTCTCCTGGGCGCTCAGGCCATCGGCCGCAAGGGCATCGACAAGCGCATCGACGTGCTGGCCACCGCGATCTATGGTCACATGACCGTGTTCGATCTGGAGAACCTGGATCTGGCCTACGCCCCGCCCTACGCCTCTGCCAAGGATCCTGTCATCATGGGCGGCATGATCGCCGCCAACAGCATCCGGGGCGAGATGGACTACTGCCTGCCCCAGCAGCTGCCGGAGATCGCCAAGAATCCCAACGCCGTGATCCTGGACGTCCGCACCCGGGAGGAATGGGATGCCGGGCACGTGGATGGCGCCGTCCTGCTTCCGGTGGACGAGCTCAGAGACCGCTATACCGAGCTGGACGCCGGCAAGGACTACTACGTCTATTGCGGCGTCGGCTACCGGGCCTACAATGCCTGCCTGTTTCTCAAATCCAAGGGTTACCGCGTCAGAAACGTCAGCGGCGGCATGCGCGCTATCAGCCTGAACGTGTAATATGATTTACAGTATTTGCCTTTTATTCCTGCAACAAGAGCCGCTGCGTTTCCCGCAGCGGCTCTTTTCCCATTTTCCGCTCTAATCGTGTAATAAAAGTTGTGTTGCAGACGGCACAATCATAGATTTTTGTTGTACATTTTCCCAACAGTGTGATAAAATAATAGGTACCAAATTCAGTTGTGATCCAAGCGTTCCCTGAAAATCTGAAAGAAAGGAAATAAGCCATGTATACATTCAAACCCTATACAGAGCGTGTCGCCAGACTTCGAGACGCAGTCCGCGACAGGCTCATGGTCGCAGATGCGGAAAAGGCCCGTCTGCAGCTTGAGGCGCTGAAAAAGTACATCAAGTACCCGCCCATGCTGCAAAAACCCTACATCTCGCTTTACGTCCTGGAGCGGATGCCCCTGAACATCCACGAGGACGAGTACTTTTTCGGCGGCATGGGAAACAAGGGCTGGGGCGCGGCCAACACCGGCGGCGCCGGCATCATGTGGCTGAGTGTTGACATTGAAAACACCTGGCCGATCCTGGAGGACGGCCTGCACCACGCGCCCGACGACGATCCCTTCTATTCCCATCAGAAGATGGCCATCTCCCCCGAGGACCTGAAGGAGCTGCGTGAGATCGCCAAGGAGCGGATGCAGATCGAAGGCGGTTTTGACGCCCAGGACTGGCTGCCCGACGGCGTACAGGAGCTGTTTTGTCTCCAGGCCAACCCCTCCGGCAAGATCGGCGGCTGGCCCATCTATCTGCCCCCCGGACACCTGACCCCGGGCTACCAGAACATCCTCCGGCAGGGCTACGGCGCCATCCGCAAGCAGGCTCAGGACTGGCTGGATGAACACGAAGGCAACATCATGGGCGACGACATCGGCAAGTACATGTTCTACAAGGCCGCTACCGTTGCCTGCGACGGCGCTATCGTTCTGACCCGCCGCTATGCTGATCTGGCCCGTGAACTCTCTGAGAAAGCCACTGACCCGGCGAAGAAGGCCGAGTACGCCAGCCGGGCTGAGAGCCTTGACTGGATCGCCACCGAGACCCCCCGCACCTTCTGGGAGGCCTGCCAGATGGCCATGCTCTACGACGTGTTCCTGAAGGCGGAAAACGACCCCGGCGTTATCAGCATGGGTCGTTTCGACCAGTACACCTGGCCGTACCTGAAGGCGGACCTGGAGGCCGGCCGGATCACCATGGACGAGGCTCAGGAGTATGTGGACGGCTTCTTCCTGAAGATCAACACCTTCTATGGCGGCGGCTTCGGCAAGACGGCCCAGACCGCCGGCATCGGCAACTCCTTCCAGCACACCACCATCGGCGGCACCGATCCCGTCACCGGCGAGGACGCGGTCAACCCGGTATCCTATATGGTTCTGGAGACCATGGCCCGTCTGGATCTTCATGACCCGACCATCTCCCTGCGTGTCACGAAAAACACGCCGAAAGAGATGTGGGACTGCGCCATTGCGGCCGCATCCCGTGTGGGCGGTCTGCCTCTGCTGCAGAACGACGACGTGATCATCCCCTCCATTATGGAAGAGCTGGGCTTCTCTCTGGAGGACGCCCGGAACTTCGCCTTCATCGGCTGCCAGGAGATCACCGGCTTCGGCAACGACTATCCCGCTCCCAACGGCTCCGCCATGGGACACAACGGCATTTTCTGGGCCATTGCCCTGGTCATGGCCATCAACAACGGCATCAACCCCATCAACGGCGCCCAGTGCCCCGAAAAGGTACGCTCCGGCTATCTGTATGACATGGAGTCCATGGACGACGTCCGGGCCGCCTTTGAGAAGATCTGCTCCTGGATGCTGACCTGGTCCGCGTCCCTGAACAACCTGACGGAGCACGAGTATCCCCGCCTGTTCCCCTTCCCCAACCTGTCCATCTCCACGGAGGGGTGCATGGAGTCCGGCAAGGACGTATCCGAGGGCGGCGCCAAGTACAACTCCTACGGCGGCACGGCCACGGGTCTTGCCACCACAGCCGACTCCCTGACGGCTCTGAAGTACATGGTCTTCGATAAGAAGCTCATCAGCCGGGAGGACTTCCTGCAGGCGATCCTGGATAACTGGGAGGGCCACGAGGATCTGCGCCAGCGGGTACTCAACGAAGTTCCTCACTACGGCAACGACGATGCCTACGCCGATGACGAGATGATCTACGTAGTGGATCTGTACTATAATATCACCCGGGCCTTCTCTACCTGCCGCTGCAAGACCTACAAGTGCGGCACCTTCGGCGCCTCTGACCATGTGGTACAGGGTGAGATTACCTGGGCCACCCCGGACGGACGCCGGACCGGCGATCCCATTGCCGACGCCGCCAGCCCTGCCCAGGGCCGGGACACCAACGGCCCCATCGCCGTGTTCAACTCGGCCTCCAAGTTCAAGCACGGTCACTTCATGGACGGCCTTGCGCTGAACCTGAAGATCCATCCCTCCTCCCTGCGGACGGATGACGGCATCACAAAGCTGGAGGAAATGACCCAGGTCTACTTTGACCAGGGCGGCATGGAGATCCAGTACAACGTGGTGGACGCCGCGACCCTCCGGAAAGCCCAGGATCATCCGGAGGACTACCACAATCTGGTGGTCCGGATCGCCGGCTTCTCCGCCTACTTCGTGGACATGACGCCGGAGATGCA
>ONVR01000158.1 GCA_900321335.1 uncultured Eubacteriales bacterium
ACGCCGCGCATCACGGCCTGAAACTGTTCAATGGTCACTCTCTGATAGGGAAGCTCTGAAACTTTCATAGAAATCCTCCTGGTATTTTTCTCCCGGTCTGGCCGGGATTTCCCGCAGTATATCCAAAGGTATTATACCGGTTTGGCCGGAAAATATCAACAGCGGCGGCAGGGTTTTCCGCTGGCGCCCCCGGGGCCCGGTCTTTATAATGATCCCGACAGCAAAGGAGGGGATCGTGATGCATACGCTGCAAATCGGACGCGACCGTTATCTGTTTTCCTGGGAACAGGGGGCGGCGGACCTCACCCCGGCGGCGGTAGAGGCCCTGGTACGGCAGGCTCTGGACGGGGCGGCAGCCTGGGACGCCATGGTTCTGGAGCAGTTCTCCGACGGGGAGGGGGCGCTGGTCTTTGTTCGGCTGCTCCGGGGGCAGCCCCGCTATTTCGCCTTTGCCGATTCAGAGCGCCTTCTGGCCGCCTGTGCCGGCTGCCCGCCGGAGACTGTCAGCAGCCTGTATGCTGACCAGGGCCGGTACGTGCTGGATCTGTACCCGGAGCCGGGCGGGCCGCCCCTGTCCCTGTATGAGTTCGGCCGGGAGCTGGCGGTGTCGCCCCATTACCCGGCGCATCTGGCGGAATACGGCAAGGCCCTGCTCACCGGCCAGGCCGTCCGGGAGCTGCGCCGCCTTTTCCCGTAGCGTTCCCGCCGGGACCCTCTTTCCGGAAAAAGGCCGGTTTGTCCCGGATTTTCCCGGCGCAAGTGTTGACATGGGGAGAAAAAATATTATATAATAAGCAACGCCCGTAAATTCGGGCTTCGGATCGTCAACTGCTTCGGGGGCGTTTTTCGCCTTCGATGTTGAGTTCGGAGGCGCCCCGTGCGTCTCCCCGGATAAGCACCAGGAATTTAAGGAGGTGTCCACACGATGACCAAGAGAACGTACCAGCCGAAAAAGCGTCAGCGCTCCAAAGTGCACGGTTTTCGCAAGAGAATGGCGACCGCCAACGGACGCAAGGTTCTTGCCCGTCGCCGCAGCAGAGGCAGAGCAAAGCTCTCCGCATGAACCCCGTAAACCGATAGGCTGAAAGCAGGGCGAGGTCTCCTCGCCCTAATGGTGTTTGTATTTCCCGAAAGGAGGCGGCCGGTATTCATGCGGCATCCCGTAACCATCAAGAAGAACCATGAGTTCCGCCGACTGTACAACAAAGGAAAAAGCGCCGTTTCCGCCTATCACGTCCTGTACTGCCGGAAAAACCGGCTGGGCATCAACCGGCTGGGCATTACGGCCAGTACAAAGCTGGGCAACGCGGTGACACGAAACCGCGTGCGCCGGCGATACCGGGAGATCTACAGACAAAACGAGACAAAGCTGGCTGTGGGCTACGATCTGGTGATCGTGGCCAGAAGCAGATGTATTGACGCCGACTTCAAAGCCCTGACGGAGGATTTTCTCCGGCTGTGCGGAAAGGTCGGCCTGCGGGGAACTGCGATATGAAAAAGGTGCTTATCGCGATCGTAAAATTCTACCGCCGCCGCATCTCGCCGAACCGGCCGCCATGCTGCCGCTTCACCCCCACCTGTTCCGCTTACGCCCTGGAGGCGCTGGAAAAGTACGGGGCGCTGAAAGGCTCCTGGATGGCGCTCAAGCGTTTTGTCCGCTGCAATCCCTTCTGTAAGGGCGGCTACGACCCGGTGAAATAAACCGGCGCGCCCCGACAGAACCCCTACGGCATGGAAAATAAACAGTATTTAGGAGACTGCAAATGCTAACTGCAATCGCAAAGCCTTTTGGCTGGCTTATGATGCGCCTGTATGAATTTACAGGCAACTACGGTCTGGCGGTGATCCTCTTCGCCCTGATCGTAAAACTCATCCTGCTGCCCTTCCAGCTCAAGAGCAAGCGCAGCATGATCCAGCAGCAGCGTCTGAACCCCCAGGTTCAGGCCATTCAGAAGCGCCACGCCGCCAACCAGCAAAAGATGAACGAGGAGATCCAGAAGCTCTATAAGGAAGAGGGCGTCAACCCCATGTCCGGCTGCTTCTGGTCCCTGATCCCTTTCCCCATCCTCATTGCCCTGTATCAGGCGATCCGTTTCCCCATAACCATCATGATGGGCATCGCCAACACAGTGCTGGAGGAGGGCGGCGTGATCGCCGGATTCCTGCAGAGTGTGGGCTTTGAGTCCACGGTCAGTCAGTATTACGCACAGATCGAGCAGAGCAAGTTCCTGTCAGAGAACTACACCGCGTTTCAGGACTTTGTCAGCAGCCACACCGGGCTGATCTCCACCGGCATTGAGAAGTTCCGGACCATCGACTACAGCTTCCTGGGTCTGGATCTGAGCCGGACGCCCACCTTCAAGTGGATCTTCTCCGCGGAGTCCTGGACAAGCCCCAGCGTGTGGTGGCCCCTTCTGGGCATGTTCCTGATCCCCATTGTGGCGGCGGTGCTGACCTTCCTGCAGACCAAGGTCGGTATGGCCACCCAGCCCCAGCCGAATCAGGGCGACACCCCCAAGAGCATGAACTTCATGACCTATCTCGGCCCCCTGATGACCCTCTACTTCGCCTTTATCATGCCTGGCTCCATGGGCATCTACTGGATCGCCAGCAGCGTGTTCGCCATTGCCCAGGATCTGATCCTCAACAAGCACTTCCAGAAGAAGTACGCCGCCGAGGACGCGGAGTTCATCGCCAGGATGGAGGCGCGGGAGAAGCGGCTTGAGGAGAAGCGCCAGGAGACGGAGCGTCTCAAGGCCGAGGGCAACACCGAGCGCAACGCCAACACCTCCAGCAAGAAAAAGCGGACGGCGGAGCGGGAGGTCCAGCGGGAAAAAGCCCGGGAGTATGAAAAGAAGAAGAACAAAGAATCTACCGAGGTTCCGGCCAGTCAGGTGGGACAGCGGCGCTATGCCAGAGGCAGAGCCTACGATCCCGACCGCTACGCAGGCAACGGCGTAGCCGGCGCTGTGGACAACGAGGACACCCTCGCTGACCAGCTTCCCGACGAGGTTGAGGAGCCCGTTTCCGGCCAGGAGGCGTCCACGTTCACCGTCGAAGATCCCGCAGAGCAGGCCGTCGCCTGCGGCGAGACCCTTATCGACGAAAGCGACGATGCGGACGAGGACGAGGACGTCTATGAAGACGAAGAGCCGGAGGATACGGAGGAGGAAGACGATGCTTAAATCTATTGAAGTATCTGCCAAGACCGAGGACGAGGCCGTAAAGCTCGCCCTGACTCAGCTGGGCATGGCCCGGGAGGATGTCAGCGTTGAGATCCTCGAGCGCGCCAAATCCGGCTTTCTCGGCATCGGCAGCACCCCTGCCCGGATCAAGGTCTCCTACGAATATCAGGAGTCCAAGGCCGAGCAGGTGGAAAAATTCCTCACGGGCCTGTTTGAGAAGATGGGCGTTTCCGCCCAGCCCGAGATCACCCAGGAGGGGGACACCATCAACGTGGTGCTCACCGGGGAGGATCCCGGCTCCCTCATCGGCCGCCGGGGAGAGACCCTGGACGCCATTCAGCGGCTGACCAATTACTCCGTCAACCGGGGTGACGACGGCCGGGTCCGGGTCAACATCGACACGGAAAACTACCGGGAGCGCCGCAACGAGTCGCTGGAGCGTCTGGCGGAAAAGACGGCCGCCAAGGCGGTCAAGTACCGCCGGAACATGACCCTGGAGCCTATGAACTCCTACGAGCGCCACGTGATCCACACTGCCCTGCAGGACTACGAGGGCGTGACCACCTACTCCACCGGCAACGAGCCCAACCGCCGGGTCGTGGTGGCCTACGACAGGACCCAGGCGCCCACCCCGTCCAAGTACACCGCCAGAGAGTGGAAGTAACCGCCCTCTGAGAGATCTGTTAATTCTGGAGGTTAGTGAATATGGTATTTGATACGATTCGTGAGCTTCTCGCCGATCAGCTTGAGATCAGTGAGGACAAGATCACCATGGATACCGACATTCTGGGCGATCTGGGGGCGGACTCCCTGGACGTGGTGGAGCTCATCATGGGCGTGGAGAACGAGTACGGCATCGTCATCACCGACGAGGCGGTCCATGGCTTCCGCACCGTGGGCGACGTAGTCGAGTTTATCGAAAACGCCCTGGACAAATAAAATGCGGCGGGCCCTTGCCCGCCTGTACCGAAAAAGCATCGGCACGCACAGGAGCGTGCCGATGCTTTTTGCTGTTTTCCCTTCCCGGCGCGAGGCTCCCGCCCGGGTTTTTATGCGTTCTGGGCCTCTGTCTCCAATGCCCGGTAGTCGATCTTGCCACGGGGCGTCCGGGGCAGGTCGTCCCGGTAGCGCACAGCCTCCGGCACCATGTAGTCCGGCAGCTCCTTCCGGCACAGAAAAACGCGGCGCCCGCCGGATGCGGACGCCGCGTCTGTGTATTCTGGATGAAACCCGGCAGGGCAGGCTCAGTACGCCACGCCCCAGTAGATCATATGCTTGGCGGGCTTGCCGCACACGGGGCACACGTCGTCGATATGCTCCTGCTGCAGGGGCATACACCGGGAGGACATACCGGCCTGCTCCTTCATGGCCAGCTCGCAGGCCAGATCGCCGCACCACATGGTCTTGATGAAGCCGCCGTTCTCCTCCTGCAGGCGCTTGGCCTCCTCCAGGGAGTGGGCCTCGAAGATATGCTCCTCCAGGTTCTTCTTCGCCTTTTCGTACATGCCCTTATGGACCAGCGCCAGCTGCTCCTGCACGGCCTTTTCCAGATCCTCCGCGGCGATGACGGTCTTCTCCCCGTCGCTGCGGCGGACCAGCACGCACTGGCCGTTTTCCATATCCCGGGGGCCGATCTCCACCCGGACGGGCACGCCCTTCATCTCGTACTGGGCGCACTTCCAGCCCATGGAGTTGTCGGAGTCGTCCATCTTCACCCGCAGGCCGGCGGCGACGAGCCGGTCCTTCAGGGCGGCGGCGGCCTCCAGCACGCCGGGCTTATGCTGGGCCACAGGCAGAACGATCACCTGGATGGGGGCGATCTGCGGGGGCAGGACCAGACCGTTGTTGTCTCCGTGGGCCATGATCACCGCGCCGATCATGCGGGTGGTGGAGCCCCAGGAGGTCTGGAAGGGGTACTGCAGGGTGTTGTCCCGGCCCGTGAAGGTCACGTCATAGGCGCGGGAGAACTTGTCCCCGAAATAGTGGGAGGTGGCGCCCTGAAGGGCCTTGTGGTCCTTCATCATGCACTCCACCGTGTAGGTAGCCTCCGCGCCGGCAAATTTCTCCTTGTCCGTCTTGCGGCCCCGGACCACGGGGATGGCCAGCACGTTCTCAAAGAAATCCGCGTAGCAGTTGAGCTGCTGCTCCGTCTCCGCCTGGGCCTCCTCGGCCGTCTCATGGATGGTGTGGCCCTCCTGCCACCAGAACTCGCGCGAGCGCAGGAAGGG
>ONVR01000164.1 GCA_900321335.1 uncultured Eubacteriales bacterium
CAGGCCATGTGGGACTGGAGCTTCGTGCAGTACTGCATGTACGCCATCTGCGGCGCAGCCTTCGCAGTCCTCTGTGTCAACCGCAGAAAAACCCTCTCCTTCAACTCCATCGTGGAGTGCGCCACCGGTAAAAAGCGCGGCTGGCTCAACACCGCCATCACCGCAATGGTGATCTTCTGCATCATGGGCGCCACCTCCAACTCCATGGGCGTCGGCCTGATGCAGATCGGCGCCGGCCTTGAGGCCGCCTTCGGCATTCCCCAGTCCGCCCTGATCTGGCTGCTGGCCGCTGTATTCGTGGGTGCGGTGTTCATCACCTCCTGCGTCACCGGCATCAGCAAGGGCCTGAAGTATATCTCCACCGCCTGCATGTACTTTTTCTTCTTCCTGATGGCCTGGGTTCTCTTCTTCGGCAACACCCAGTTCATCGGTAAGATCGGCTCCGAGGCCGTGGGCTACATCGTGGACAACTTCGGCAAGATGACCACCATGACCAATGTGCTGACCACCAACGACAGCTGGTTTGCCGACTGGATCGTCCAGTACTGGGCCTCCTTCATCGTCTACGCTCCTGTCATCGGCATGTTCCTGGCCCGTATGGGCCGCGGCCGCACCGTGCGCACCTTCATGCTGGTACAGGTTCTGGTTCCCTCCATCTTCTGCATGGTCTGGATCGCCATCTTCGGCGGACAGGTCATCTACCTGCAGACTTCCGGCACCTTCGATGTGTGGGAGGCCGTCAACACCTCCGGCATGCAGGCCACCGTGTTCCAGATCATCGGCACCCTGCCTCTGGCCAAAGTCATCACCGTCATGTTCCTGCTGTGCATCGTCATGAGCTTCTCCACGCTGGCCGACCCGATGGCCTCCTGCGTGGCGACCCTCTCCTGCCGCAAGCTGGACGCGGAGTCCGAGGCTCCCAAGTTCCAGAAGATCCTCACCGGCTGCATCCTCTGCGGCACCGCCTACACTCTGGTTGCTACCGGCGGCATCAACTCCGTCAAAGGCATGTTCACCCTGGTGGGTCTGCTCCAGAGCATCACCCTCATTATGTGCGCTGTGGTTCTCTTCAAGTACGGCAAGAAGTGCTATGAGGACCACCTGAACGGCGGCAACTGGGGCGTGATTGATGTCCCGGTCGATGTGGAAGAGTAAGCCGAACACAACCATCAAAAATAATAACTGGAGGTAATATCATGGCATTCAAGAGAGTTCTGAACGTAGTCGAAACCCACGATGGTGAGCCCATGCGCGTCGTCACCGGCGGCGTCGGTCACATCCCCGGCAACAGCGTCTACGAGATGGAGGAGTATCTCCGCCTGCATGACGACAGCCTGCGCAAGTTCCTGCTCCGCGAGCCCCGGGGCTATCCCCCTCTCTGCTGCAACGTGCTGGTTCCTCCCAAACACCCCGACGCGGCGGCGGGCTTCATCATCATGGAGCAGACCGAGTATCCCATGATGTCCGGCGGCAACGTGATCTCCGTGGCCACCGTTCTGCTGGAGACCGGCATCATCCCCAGCCACGAGGGCCTCAACGAGTTCAATCTGGAAGCGCCCGCTGGCCTGATCGGCATTAAGGCCGTGGTGGAAAACGGCAAGGCCGTGGCCGTCACCTTCAAGAACGTCCCCGCTTTTGCCGAGTACACCGATGTGGAAATCACTGTGCCTCACATCGGCCACGGCGTGGAGAAGGTCAAGGTCGATGTGGCCTGGGGCGGCATGTACTATGTCATGGCAGACGTGACGCAGTTCCCCTGGATCGAGCTGACACCCGACATGGGCCGCGAGATCACCCGGGTCTCCTCCCTGATTCTGAAAGCCGCCCAGGATCAGCTGCCGGTCAACAACCCCGACTATCCCGGCGTGGGCATCAGCATCTCCCAGCTCTTCAAGTTTGTGGACGAGGACGACTGCGACGTGCGCAACGCGGTCACCGTGGCCAGCGGCGCTGTGGACTTTGACAATCCCTCCACCTGGATCGGCGCTCTGGACCGCTGCCCCTGCGGCACCGGTACCTGCGCCCGTATGGCCGCCATGTACGCCAAGGGCCTCATCAAGCCGGGCGAGAGCTTCCGCAACAAGGGCCTGCTGGGCGTGGTCTACAAGGGCGAATGCCTGGAGGAAGTGGACTTCTACGGCAAGAAGGCCATCATCCCCGCCATCACCGGCGAGTCCTGGATCTATGGCTACGGCAACCTGGTCCTGGATCCCACGGATCCCTTCGAGGAAGGCTTCACCATCGGCGATATCTGGGCCTGACCGTTCCAACGCAGGAGCACAAGAGGGAGCACACAGCGCTGTGCTCCCTCTTGCCCCAAAGGGCTCCCTTTGATATCGGACGCCGGGCAGAAGCTCCCGCCCCGTCCTTTGTGCGGCGCCTCCATCTCCCACCTTTGGTTCTCTGACCAATCTTCGCGCATATGAACAGAGCAATTTCATGAAACGGCTATCATCAGGAAGGAGCAATCATGAACAACACCTTCGCGGAAAAACCTCTTGCCGGCGTCCGCGTCCTGGATCTGACCCAGGCTTACAGCGGCCCCTTCTGCACCATGCACCTGGCGGATCAGGGGGCGGAGGTCATCAAAATCGAAGTGCCGGGCGTGGGCGACCAGACGCGGGGCTGGGAACCGATCATCAACGGCGCAAGCGGCTATTTTTCCTATATCAACCGCAACAAGCTGGGGATGACCCTGAACCTGAAAACCGAGGCCGGACGGGAAGTTTTTTTGTCCCTTGCCGAGAAGGCGGACGTGGTCTGCGAAAACTTCCGGGTAGGCACCATGGAGCGGCTGGGCCTGGGCTATGAGACCCTGCGGCAGCGCAACCCACGACTGATCTACGCGTCCATCAGCGGCTTCGGCCTGGAAGGCCCCATGGCTGCCCGGCCCTG
>ONVR01000385.1 GCA_900321335.1 uncultured Eubacteriales bacterium
CGGTATGCCTTCATGATCTCAACCATCTGCTGATGGGCAACGGACAGGCGGCCGACCGGCTCGTCCGGGTCGATGTCCAGCCCGAATTTTTCAATGATTGCCCGTGCCTTCTGCCGTAGCTCCCGTCGATTGATGATTCCCAGCTTATTGGTCGGAATATTGTCGATAAAAATATTTTCCATGACCGACATCATCGGCACGAGCTGCCGCTCCTGGTAGATCACACTGATGCCGGCGTTGATTGCCTCCTGCGGATGGGTGAATTTCTTCTCCTCTCCGCTGAGAACAATCGTCCCGGTATCCGGCCGGATTTCGCCGCTGAGCACTTTGAGCAGCGTGCTCTTTCCGGCTCCGTTCTCGCCGATGAGGGCTGTTACCTGACCGCCCTCGATCCGCAGATCAATGTTGCTCAGAGCCTGTACACCGGGGAATGCTTTGTTGATGCCTTTCAGCTCCACATATTCAGCCATTTCCGATCCCCCCATTTCTTAATTCATTGTATGCACGCAGTCATATCAATTTAACCGTCTGGGCAGCACAGCAAAGCCGTCCTCTCTTTCCGGCATCAGGATTCCGCTGTGCTCCCCTGGGATTGCAAAACAGGTTTCTTGCACATCGTCTTCTCCTTTCTCATTTAATTCTACTCATTTTTCCTCGTGCCATTTCTACATTTTTATTATAAAACTTCAAGATTATTCTTGTAAAATTGTATAATATTATAGTTCCATTCCGAAAAATCATAATTCCCTTCTTAATACACAAAAAAAGCGCCGAAAAATCGGCGCTTTTAATTCCTCTTATATCGATTCTATCGGACATTTCCGGATCAGTTCAGCGAGGATCTCGATGCAGGGGTTTGTGGCGTCCTTTTTCCACACGGCATGGATGCGGGACGGCAGGATCTCCGGCATGCGAAGAAACCGCAGGCTTGGATAATACAGCAGGAAATGCTCTTCCGGCAGAATCGAAACCCCCAGGTGGGACGCCAGCATAACCGCAAGGTCGCTGAACGTCTCGACAAACTTCAGATTCGGCGTCAGGCCAATACTCTGGAAGGACTCCCGAACACTCTGCTCAAAGGCAGGCATCTGATCGCCCACCATCAGCAGATCCACTTCGGCAAAATCCGCCAGACTCGGTCTTGTCTCCATTGCCAGCGGATAGTCCTCAGGTATGACCAGGCAGTTTTGCACCTCATAGAGGTACAGCGCGTTATATTCCGGCGGTGAGGTCAGATTGTACTGTACAGGGCGCACGGCAAGGTCAATATTGCCCTGAATGAGCAGTTCTTCCAGTTCCGGCAGATTGCGGGAAACGATATCCACGTTATACCCCATCGTCTTCATTTTCTGGATTGCCCAGAGAATGTTGTTCTGCAGAGAGCGGAACTCCGTAATTCCGATTCGCAGACTCCCGATTTCCGCCCGGTCAATCTGGCGGGAATTGTTCAGGGCTGTTTCATAATCCTGCATGATATGCATCAGCCCCTGGCAGAACCGCTGTCCGGCACTTGTCAAGGTTGTGACTTTGTTATTGCGGCGGAAAATTCTAAATCCAACTTCCTCTTCTATGAGAGAGATCTGTTTGCACAACGTCGGCTGTGTGATGTACAGCAGACGGGATGCTTCTGTGTAATTCAGACACTTTGCCAGTGTGATCACGTATTCCATTTGCGTGAATGTCATGTTGCTGCACCCTTTCCCCCTTTTTCTCTTTGGTCTTTTTCCCTTTTTATTACAAGTATACCACAGCGCGCCCTGCTTCTCAACTCATATTCCCTTTGGTTTTATAAGGCTTTGAAGGATCCAAAACGGCATCCCAAAAGCTGCGGTCCTGCCCATCCCATACCCCGCGTTCTGCACAGGATACCCCTGTTGTCGGCAGGCAGCTTCAGCGCAATCCGGCGCCGCAGAAATTGCGGCGCCGGAATTATTTGTATCCTCTCTGCAAAACACGTCTTTCCGTTTGTCCGGCGTTTGTGTCGTAAGGGTAAAATGATTTTTAATAACATCCGACTGATTGCCTCTTTTGAGGCGTCCTTGCCATACGCGACGGTTCTCGGTCCGTTACACCGCCCGGAAGGAGTTGATGCCGCTATGTTTTTCGCGGCTGTTGGTCCCCTTGTCAACAGTCAAAACGTATGGACAACACCATACGATACCTGCGCACTAAAATATAAATGTGGAGGAAATAATCATGACAAAGAAAAAAGGCTTTAAGCGGGCCCTCTCTTTGATTTGCGTTCTGTGTCTGACACTTGCCGTGTTGGGCAGCAATGTTTTTGCCGCTGCCGACGATCTCGACGACGAGAACGCCATAACCGCACAGGCCGAAACCATCGACGACAGCGAAGCCATACAGGAAACGCAGAGCGATGATGCCGCTGCCGCGGAAGATGCCGCGGATCCACTGCAAGAGGAAGCCGAACCGGCAGACGGAAACGTTGGGGAGGAACAGGCCCCGGTCGAAGAGACCGGCAGCGAGACCCAAACCGCTGACGAGGAAGAAGAAGCGGCCGAGCCTCCTGTTGAGGAAACACGTATCCTCAGGGCGCCGGTACTGCGGGCTGTTCAGAACGACGTGATCACGAAAATCGAAGCGCAGACCTATAACGGCAGCGGTCCCCAGGGTTCTACCGGCCAGTGGGATGTTTTCCGCTTATATGCGGAGTTTGCCCTTCCAAACGGCCAGGTCCACGCCGGTGACACCACCGTCATTACGCTCCCGGAAAAGCTGAAGTTCAATCAGACTTCCAGTTTTGAGATCAAGGACGCTTCCGGAAACGTGGTTGCAAACGCAGTCATCAATGGCGGCGCGAAGACCGTCACGCTCACCTACACGGACTATGTGGATAACAATTCCGACGTCACTGGCAATTTCTATTTCTACGTTCAGGTGGACCGGAACAACGTGGATGGTGAGGAGTACATTCCTTTAGAGATTGACGTGAGCGGAAAAACAGTTATCGGAAATCCCATTCACTTTATCGGTATCCCCGATCCGGTCCCGCATTATCTGACGAAGAGCGGATGGCAGGCAACCTCCGCAGGCGATCGGGCCATCCGGTATCAGCTTGCCGTGAATACCAAAGGCGAGGCCATGGAGAACGTTACCATTACCGATAAAATCGCCACTGCCGGTTTTACCATTTTACCGGACTCGTTTTTGATCGTAAAAGGCACATGGGTTGTGGTGCACGGAGAATGGCAGCTGCAAAACCAGACCAACGTTACGGCAGACTACCCTGTCACCTGGAACGACGACGGCTCTTTCACCATTGATTTCGGTAACATCTCAGCAACCGACGGTTTTACGATCCGCTACACGGCTGAGGCCTCCTACGATCTTGTTGACGGCGAGATCATACAAAATGACGCGGTGATCCGTGGCTCAAACATCGTGCCGCACACTGCCTCCGCTACGGCCACTTACTACGTTGCCGGCGGCTCCGCCGAGGGCTACGTGTTTACCATAAACATCCACAAGGTGAGCGAAGATGGTTCCTCCCTTGCCGGGGCCGTATTCAATGTGGTCCGTGTCGCCAATGACACGGTGGTGGGCACCATTACCACCGACACCGCCGGCAACGGAAGTGTGTCCGGTCTGCTGAAAGATGCCTATCAGCTCGTAGAGATCTCCGCACCTCCCGGCTACGTGTTGACCGGTCCTGTCGACGTGTCTCCGGAAGACTTCGGTTCCGATAAAACCGTTCTGAAGACCATCACCAATGAAACGGAAAAGACCGAGATCGATGTGACCAAGGTCTGGAGCGACGCGGACGATCAGGACGGCATCCGGCCGCAGCGTATTACCGTGCGGCTGTTGGCCGACGGTGTGGACACCGGCAAGACTGTCGTGCTGAGCGAGGCCAACAACTGGACGGACAGCTTTACGGCGCTGAATAAAACGGATCCGGGCGACGGCCATAGCATTCAATATACTGTAGAGGAAGCCGAACCGATTACTGGTTACATCAGCAGCTCCTCCGGCGACGCTGAGACCGGCTACACCATCACGAACATCCATGAGCCGGAAATGACCGAGATCACAGGCTCCAAGACCTGGGACGACGCGGACGATCAGGACGGCGTGAGGCCCGAGAACATCACCATCCGCCTGCTGAAAAACGGCACAGAGATCGACAGTAAAACCGTCGGCGCGGCGGAAAACTGGAGCTGGACGTTCCCGGATCTGCCGAAGTATGAAAACGGCGGGACTGAGATCAACTACGCCATCACGGAGGACGCTCTGAGCGGCTACACGCCGGACTATGACGGCTACAACGTAACGAACCGGCACACGCCGGGCAAAACCAGTCTCACCGTGGCCAAGGCCTGGGACGACGGGGATAACCAGGACGGCATCCGTCCCGACAGCATCACCGTCAAGCTGCTGGCAAATGGCGCGGACACCGGCAAGACCGTCGTGCTGAGCCCGGACAACAACTGGACGGACAACTTCCCCGATCTGGACGAATACCAGAACGGGCAGAAGGTGACCTACACAGTGGAAGAGGTCACCGTTACCGGCTACACCACGGTGGTGACCGGCGACGCCGAGACCGGCTATACCGTCACCAACACCCACGA
>ONVR01000167.1 GCA_900321335.1 uncultured Eubacteriales bacterium
ATCAACACCGCCCGGGGAGCGCTGATCGATCCCGCCGCCGTGAAGGAAGCTCTGGAGCGAGGTTCTCTGGGGCTCTACGCCACGGACACTCTGGACCCGGAGCCCGTCACGGCGGACAATCTGCTGCTCTCTCTGGCCCCCGCCCACCGGGACCGGCTGCTGTGCACGCCCCACGTGGCGGGGCTGACCCAGGGCAGCTTCCGGCGCACCTATCGGAACATCTGGCGCAACGTGGCGCTCGTTCAGGACGGCAGGCCCCCGGACTTCGTGGTAAACGGCCTGTAAAGACGGCTTTGCAAACAGGGGCTCCCCGGCGGGAGTCCCTTTGCGGGCGGGCGCCTCCCCCTCTTTTACGGGCAGCCCGACGGACAGGGCATTGCCGGGCAGCCGGTTGAAGCGGCGCTGAAAGGCTTTATGGATCTCATTTTTGAAAAGGACGCGGTCAAAAGCATCTCCCTGACCGTTTTTGATCGCAATCAAACGGCAAAAAACCTTTATGAGAAGCTCGGCTTTGAAATCGAGGAAACCATCCAGACGCCAAAGCTGAAATACATCATGAGAAAGCACAGATAACAGCAAGATTTTCCCCAGTCTTGACAAAAACAAAACGGGCGTGACCGGATCGGTCGCGCCCGTTTGCTTTTGTCCCTTCACGGCTCTTTGCTGAACCGGACGGAGAAGTAGTATACGAAATCGTTTTCGGCGGGAGCGCTGTCCTCTTCATAATCCCGGATGTCCCCGACGCGCATTTTCTCTTTTCCGTAAATCAGCGCCGCCAGCCCCTGCTCCTCGTCATACCGGATGGGCGTCTCTTCCCGGATGGCACAGGCCGATCTGCCGTAGTATGTCCGGCCCTCTACCCCCTCAAGGATCGGGATATCGGAAGACAGCCGGGTGCCCTCCCCGGCGATCAGCAGTTTGACCGAAAACCGTTCAAATTCAGGCACAAGAACGATCATCCCCTCGGCCGGCGAGCCGACGGATTCATAAGATACGGTACTGTTTGTCCGGTCGATCAGTTCTCCCGACTTATATATGGAGAGGCAGACCGTCAGCCGCTTGAAGCTGTCATCCGTGTGATACCGGTACAGAAACGCCCCGTCAGCCCCGGAGAGCAGCTCGGCTGTTTTCATCTCCGCGCTTTCGGGAGCCAGGGGCGCGATGACGTTTCGGGGTCTGTTCGTCCGGTACAGGACGAATCCCATGGCCGAAAACGCCAGGATCGCCGCCGCCAGAAGAACCGCGATGATCCTCCTGAGCCGGTTCTGCCGGTGCTTGCTGTCCGTTGTGACCTGAATCAGATTGTCCTCGGATTTTCTGACAAGGTCCTCCTGCCCGATGTCCTCTCCCGCAAGAAATTCATTGATCCCGATTCCCAAAATCCCACAGAGCTCCATGTAAACGGAAACGTCCGGCAGGCACACGCCGCGCTCCCACTTGGAAACGGATTTGTCGCTCATCCCCAGCTTTTCCGCCAGCTGCTTCTGGGTCAGATGCAGGGCTTTGCGTTTGCCCGCGATATACTTCCCGATCTTGATCAGATCCATATGCCGCCTCCTCTCAAGGGGATTGTAACATCTGTATGCCGGCAAGGACACCTCCCGGAAGTAGAATTCCGGCTTTTCTGCTTAAAAACCACGACGGGAGGCCCCTTTCTGTCCAAGCGCCTCCCATGATAACGCTATTTCCTCTTCCCCTATTCCTCTGCGGCGGGCAGAGGCGCCTCCGGCAGCCGGTCGTCCGGCGCGTCGGCGGGCAGGCCCCGGAGAAACCAGAGCAGAAACGGTACGATCATGATCCCCGAGAGCAGGTCCGCCACGGGCTGGGCCCACTCGATGCCCGACAGGCCCCACAGCCGCGCCAGCACCGCCAGGGTGGGGATAAAGAACAGGCCGCTTCGGAACAGGGCCAGCAGAAAAGCGCTGACCCGCTTGCCGCTGCTCTGGAGCATCATGGCCACCACCGTGGTAAAGGGCAGGATGGGCTGGGCCAGGCACCGGTAGCGCAGGGCCCGGGTGCCGATGTCAATGACCGCCGGATCGCTCCGGAACCAGCTCACCACGGGTCCGGCGAAGGCAAAGGCCCCCACGCCGAAGAGGATCATCAGCACCTCGGACAGGGCCACGGTAAACCAGAAGGCGCTCTTGACCCGGCTGTACTTCTCCGCGCCGTAGTTAAAGGCGCACACGGGCTGAAAGCCCTGGCCCATGCCCAGACCCACGGAGAAGATGAACATACTGATCCGGGAGACGATGCTCATGGCGGCCACCGCCGCGTCCCCGTAAACGGCGGCATGGGTATTGAGCATCATGGTGGACACGCTGCTCAGCCCCTGCCGGGCCAGGCTGGGGCTGCCGGTGGCCATGATGTTGCCCAGATCCCGCAGGTCCCGGGAGATCTCCCGGACCGAGAGCCGGAGCTGGGAGCGCCCCGAGACAAACATGAACAGCAGGATCAGAAAGCTGACGCACTGGGACACGGCGGTGGACAGGCCCGCTCCCGTCACCCCCAGCTTCAGGCCGAACATCAGCACCGGATCCAGGCCGATGTTGAGCACCGCCCCGGCCAGCAGGCCGATCATGGACAGGGCGGCCTTTCCCTCAAAGCGCATGAGATTGTTCATCACCAGACTGGCGGACATGAAGGGCGCCGCCAGCAGGATGAAGAAGATATACTCCCGGGCATAGGGCAAGATCGTAGGCGTGCTGCCCAGGAGCCGGATCAGGGGATCCATGAACAGCATCCCGAACACCGTGATGAGAAGGCCCACCAGCAGGGAGGCGAAAAAGGCCGTGGAGGCAAAGCGGTTTGCCTTCTTCCCGTCCATTTTTCCCAGCGCCCGGGCGGCAATGCTCCCGGCCCCCTGGCCGAACATGAAGGCGAAGGCCTGGATGATGGCCATGAAGCCGAACACGATGCCCACGGCGCCGCTCTGGCTGGTGCCCAGTCTGCCCACAAAGGCCGTATCCGCCAGGTTGTAGATATTGGTCACCAGCATGCTCACCGTGGTGGGGATCCCCAGCCGGACGACCAGTCTGGAGACGGGCGTCCGGGTCATGCGCCGGTACTGCTCGTCGCTGATTTTCTGTTCCAAGATCGATCCCTCCCCTTTTGCCGCGCCGCGGTCCGGATAACCCTCCGGCAACAGGGCCGGACCCTTTCCCGTTCCGGTGCCTGCGGGTCTTTAATCGTGCTGCCAGTCCTCGCCCTGATCCAGTCCCCAGAGGGAAAAGAGCTTGTTGTAGAAGGGCGGCCGGGCAAAGTCAAATTTCATCTCCAGCTTCATGCCCCGGGGGCCCATGCCCATGCCGTGGATGATCCGGCAGCCCGTCACCAGCTCCTCCAAGCGGCAGATGGGTACCGCCAGGATGATCTCATCTTTCTGGGCCATGGCCCGCTCCTGATCCCCGGGATCGGGGATGGCGATGCGGTACTGGCCCGTCTGCATGGGCTCCAC
>ONVR01000169.1 GCA_900321335.1 uncultured Eubacteriales bacterium
AAGGGCAGCGGCGCGGTCCCCAGTCCCGCTTCAATCGTGTATCCCGGCCTGTTGTAGTTCTGGATAAACCAGTCCTTATACCCGGCAAAACCGGAGGCATAGGGTGTATCGGATACTGTGTAGCCGCTGACCTTTCCAAAGGCTTCAGCGATGGTATCGGCATTTTCTGGCTCATAATCGAGATAGCGCCAATAAATCACCCGGCCCTGGGTGTGGTAAGAGAGCGTCAGTCGGAAATCCTGATGCAGAGAAAACCGGTACAGCGCCCGGCTCTCCGGCGCCTCCAGGGGCGCTGTGCCTACATAATCTCTGGGGCCGGGTCTTGTATACCCTTGGGCGGCTTTGATCCGTCGTGCCTCTTCCCAGCCGGCGGGGTACTGCAGATTGGGATCGATCCCCTCGATGTTCGCCTTCCACCCCGCGGGAAAGGAGATCCCGGGATAATTCTCCCCCAGGCGTCTGGCCGCCGTGTAGTACGGTCCGCGGTCCAGCTCTCCTGTTACCAGATCTACCCCATCCGGATTGACCAGCGGCACAACGAACAGGCTTGTCGCCTCATATAAAGACGCCGCAGGGATCCCAGCGATCGCCCCGCCCGCTGCCCGGGCCCCGGCATACCGCTCCAGGAACCGCAGCACAACAGGGCCTGTGATCCACTCATTTGCGTGGTGAGCCGCATTGAACAGAACCTGCCGCTGTCCCGTTCCAATCCGCAGATACCAAAGGGGTTTTCCCATAACGCTGTCACCGATTGTACCGGCGGTCAGAAAAGGAAACCGCATACGAAGCCCCTCCACACACAGAGCCAATACGGTAGAGGTAAATGGCACGCTGTCCGGCACCACCGGGAAATCCAGCGGGATAACGAGGGTTCTGCCAATCGGGAGATTATAGGGATTGAGCCCCGGATTGGCCGTCTCCAGCAAAGATATGGTCGTATCATAGCGCTGGGCAAGGCGGTAAATCGTATCGCCACGGCGGATGACGTGGGTCAGGTAGCCCGTCAGCCATGGCATAAGCCCTTCCCAGGTCCTCGGCCCTGCGATTCCGTCCTGTTTCAGACCGGTTTGGCTTTGAAACGACAGAACAGCGGTGTATGTATTGTTTCCGAAAATGCCGTCGGGTGTCAATAACTCTCCCCGGCGGCTCAGGCCTAACTGCAGTAAACTGACTTGCGGTCCTGTATCGCCAAGCCGAAGGGTTTTCAAATCATCCAGCATATTCCAATTCCTCCGTTTACTGAAAGATACTCCAGTTTATTCAGTATGCTGGCAAAATGTTATATCCGTCGCCCCAAAGGTCTTGAAAACAGTGTCTGGCGGTTTTGGTTTCCCCATTGCAGAGACAAATTGCCTGCTGTCTTTCCTGCAGCACCGGCTATACTAATACCGGCGCTTTCAGAGCGCCAGATCCTTTTATCTCACATGCAGGAGGTGATTTTTTGAAAAAAATATTGTTTCGCGGCGCGCTCCTGCTTGCGCTGCTGCTGACCGCCGCTTTGCCATCCTACGCGGTCAACTCCCAGCACCTTGTCCCCGTCGGCAGAGCCGTGGGGATCGACGTTCACACAGACGGCGCCCTCGTGATCGGGTATTCTCAGACGGAAGAGCCTTCCGCCGCTGAACAGGCCGGGATCCTGGCCGGGGATATGATCACCGCCATTGACGGCAGAGCCATCGGATCCTGTGCGGACGTGCAGGACGCGCTGACCCGTGCGGATGGCTCACCCATTCCCATTGAGCTTGTCCGGGGCGGCAGTCACGTGGAACTGACGGTGACGCCGACAAAAACGGAGTCCCGCTATGAGCTGGGGCTCTGGCTTCGGGACGGGATCGCCGGAATCGGTACGGTGACTTATTATGACCCGGACACAGGGGAATTCGGCTCTCTCGGACACCCAATAACGGATCTGGACACCGGCGTGATGGTGCCCATATCCGGCGGCAACGTCTATGCCAGCACCATCACAGACGTGGTTGCTGGCCAGCCCGGCTCCCCCGGGCAGTTGGTGGGTGATTTTGAAGTGGAGACCGACATCGGTTCTCTGCGAAGCAACACGGATTTCGGCGTCTTTGGCGTGATGGACGTTCCCTTCGACGGCCAGCCGGTGGATCTGGCAGAAGCTGAGGAAGTCCACACCGGTCCGGCAACGATTTTGTCAAACATTGCAGGGTCACAGGTGGAATCCTATGATGTGGAGATCTCCCATATCTATTCCGGCATCGGAGGCCACGGAATGATGATCACCGTCACCGACGAGGATCTGCTGCAGACTACCGGCGGCATCGTCCAGGGTATGTCCGGCAGCCCCATCGTGCAGGACGGAAAGCTCGTCGGCGCCGTGACTCACGTTTTGGTCAACGATCCCGCCAGAGGATACGGTATTTTCATTGAAAGCATGCTTGACGCGGCATAACGCGGAGATGCAGTCGCTGTCCAAAGCTCCTCGGAGCTTTGGACAGCGTTGGGGCATGTGCTTTACATTTATTGTGTCCGGTTATATAATGTTTTATAAAAACGACACAGGAGCGTATCCATATGACCGATCGTCCGATTCTGAAGATCATAAATGAAACAAACGGGGAATTCGGCACCGCCCTCCGTGGGCTGCAAAGCTGGGAGCACTATACACTGCTGCTCAACGCCCTGGAAGCCCTCGACCGGGACGCGCTGTATGACAGCCGCGTACACGGCGTCGGCCATATAGAACGGACGATCCTGCACGGCGGCATGTGCTGCATGGACGCAGGCGCAGATGCTTCGCTGACAGCGCTTGTTCTGGATGCATGCTCCTACCACGATGTGGGCCGCCGGAACGACAGCGTGGATCCGGAACACGGTTACCGGTCCAGCCTCCGCCTGGAGGCGCTGACCGACAGGCACGGGGATGCCCTGAACATCCTGAAGGCGTCGGTTACAGCACACTCCCGGGATGATGGGGAGATGTACGCCATATTGGACAGCTACCCCATTGAGAACCGGCGCGCCGGTCTGGCGGTGAGTGAACTGTTAAAGGATGCCGACGGTCTGGATCGCATTCGCATCAACGACCTGGATCCCCGGTTCCTGCGCAGAGAAGAAAGCCGCAGACGGGTCGCCTTTTCCAAATGGGTCTTTCAGCGCTACCAGGAATGCTGCGGCCTGGAGCCGGTTCCCATGTACCCGACCTCCGTTATGGCGATGATCCGCAGCGCCGGGTTTGAGCCCACCTTTGAAGAATTATGGGATATGACCGCCTTTCGGGCTTTGGCTGCCAAGGCGTATAACGCCCTGTGCGCCCGGGGGGAAACGCCGGAGCTGGCAGTTGGTTTTCTGCGGTTTTTCCGGCTGGGACAATACAAATAATCCCCCGGAATCGTCCTTTTTTTCTTGACGCTACAGATGGGAATTGGTATAATGTGTTATAAGCAAACCGGCTGGCTGCTGCGCCGTTTGACCGCGCTGTCCGCCGGCGTCCAAATCATCTGATATACAGGAGGTCATTACCATGCAGGAAGTATACGATTTCTTAAAGGCCGCCGGAACCTACTATCTGGCAACGGTAGAGGGAGATCAGCCCCGTGTCCGTCCCTTCGGCACCGTAAATATTTTCGACGGCAAGCTCTACATTCAGACCGGTAAGGTCAAACCCTGCTCCAAGCAGATGCTCGCCAATCCCAAAGTGGAGCTCTGTGCCTTCAAGGGCGGCGAGTGGATTCGTATTGCCGCCGAGGCCATTGAGGATGACCGGGTTGAGGCCAGAAAGTCCATGCTGGACGCATATCCCAACCTGCGGGCAAGCTATGACGAGAACGATGGCAACACCCAGGTGTTCTACCTGAAAAACGCCGTTGCCACCATCTCCTCTTTCACCGCTGAGCCCAAGGTCATCAAGTTCTGATCAAAACATTGGATAATAACGAAATGCCGCTCTGTGAGCGGCATTTCGTTCAATACGGCAGCTTTTTATCTAACGGAAACCGGAGAGGAAACCCTCTCCGGTTTTTTATGCGAAATACGGGGCCCAGCCATCTTCTGTCGGCAGCGCAGTAAAGCGCATGCATTCTCCCGTAACCGGATGGGCAAAGGAAAGCCCGCAGGAAAAGAGCAGGATCTCCCCCGTTCCCCTGCCGCCGTACCGCCGATCGTTTACGATGGGCATTTTACGGGAGGCAAACTGTACCCGGATCTGGTGAAAACGCCCTGTGAGCAGCTCTACCCGGACGAGAGCGGTATCCTCCAGGGTTTTGACCGTTTCATAGCGCAGCGCCGCCCGGCGGACGCCCCTGCGCTCTCTGCTGACCACGAATGCTTTTTGAGTCCGGGCATCCTTATAAAGCAGGTCTGTCATCTCTCCTGTCGGCGGTTCCGGGTGCCCGGACACGGCGGCATAATAGGTTTTGTGAAATACCCCGGAGCGGATCTGCTCTGAAAGGTCGGCGGCAGCCTGCTTTGTCAGGGCATAGACCATCAGGCCGCCTACCCCTTTATCCAGCCGGTGGACGGGAAAGATCCCCTCCCGGCTGCCTGTCTGTTCTTCCAGGCAGCTGACCATGGATATGCCCCCGGCGCTGTCCACCTGGGCCAGAAGGCCCGCTGGCTTGCTGCACACCAGGATGCTTGCATCCGCATAAACGATCGGGATCATCGCACCTGCCCGTTCCCGTAAATGATATATTTCGTGCTGGTCAGCTGGGCAAGGCCCATAGGTCCCCGGGCGTGCATCTTCTGGGTCGAGATACCGATCTCCGCCCCCAGACCGAACTCGCCCCCGTCGGTAAATCGGGTGGAGGCATTTACGTACACGGCGGCTGCGTCCACCTCATTTAGAAAGCGCTGGGCGTTTTCATAGCTGTCCGTAACGATGGCCTCCGAGTGACCCGTGTTATACTTGTTGATATGGGCGATGGCCTCGTCCAGGCCGGAGACCACCTTGACGGCCAGAATGTAATCGCCGTACTCCGTGTAATAGTCCTCCTCCGTGGCAGGACGCACACTGTCGCCCAGAATCGCAATGGTCTCCGGACAGCCCCGGAGCTGGGTTAGCTTCGTATCCAGAAGCGCCTTGGCTTTGGGCAGGAACGCCGCCGCCACGTCCCGGGCGACCAAAAGCGTCTCCGCCGCGTTGCAAACCGAGGGACGGGAGCACTTGGCGTTGAAGATGATCTCGGCGCCCATATCCAGATCCGCAGTGCTGTCCACGTAAACGTGGCAGTTGCCGACACCCGTCTGGATCACGGGGACCTTTGCGTTTTCCACCACCGTCCGGATCAGTCCGGCCCCGCCCCTGGGGATCAGCACGTCGATATAGGCCGTGAGCTCCATGAGCTCTCTGGCGCTTTCCCGGGAGGTATCGGACACCAGGGCGACACAGTCCTCCGGCAGTCCCGAATCCCGCAGAGCACCGCGCATGATCTCCGTCAAGCAGGCGTTGGTGCGATACGCCTCCTTACCGCCCCGGAGGATCACCGCATTGCCCGATTTCAGGCAGAGAACAGCCGCGTCCACCGTCACGTTGGGACGGGCCTCATAGATCATGGCGATCACGCCAAGAGGGACGCGCTTTCTGCCTATGACAAGGCCGTTTGGCCGCACATCCATCTGCTCCACCTTGCCGATGGGATCCTCCAGCGCGGCAACCTGCCGGACGCCGTCTGCGATCCCGGCAATGCGCTGCTCCGTCAGGGCAAGCCGGTCCAGCATCGTCTGGCGCATACCGGCCGCACGGGCCTGCTCCAGATCCTCTTGATTTGCCTGGAGGATCTGTCTCGTGCTGTCACAGATCCGCTCCGCGATCAGCAGAAGGGCTTTATTCTTATCTCCCGTGGAACAGGACATCAAAAAACCGGCGGCAATCTTCGCCGCAGCGCCCTGCTTTTCAATGGGTGTCATCGTTGTTTCCTCCTTTGCTTCCATGGCGATGCAGAGACCGCCGCATTTCTGCGGCGGCTTTGATTTATCCTTTGACCGTAAAGAGTGTGCCGACACCGCCGTGCTCGATGATGGTATACAGATTCTCCGGCACGGCACCGTTGGTCACCACCGTGTCGATGCCCGCCTGTGCCGCCAGCCGG
>ONVR01000170.1 GCA_900321335.1 uncultured Eubacteriales bacterium
GCCGCAGGTGGCAAGATCGTCGTCGCAGACGCACATCTTTCCGTGGCAGAAGCCCGGCGTATACTCAAAGATCCGCACGCCGTTCCGGGCCAGGCTGTTGTAATAGGAGCGGGTGACGGTATAGGTGATCTTCTTGTCCGGGATCCCCGGGGTGACGATCCGCACGTCCACGCCCCGCTTGGCCGCCAGGGACAGGGTATGGATCATCTCGTCGGTAATGATCAGATAGGGGGTCATGAAATACAGGTAGTCCGTGGCGCGCTCGGCGATGCTCATGTAGACCTCCTCGCCCACGTGCTCCTGGTCGATGGGGTTGTCCGCGTAGGGCTGCACGAAGCCCCGGCCCTCCGCGGTATAGGGCACGAAGGGCAGATACTGCTCGTAGTACAGATCGTCCAGGTCGTTATCCTTGGCAGAGTTCCACATCTCCAGAAACGTCACCGTCAGGCTGCGCACCGCGTCGCCTGTGAGCATGACGCCCGTGTCCTTCCAATGGCCGTAGGGATGGGTGAGACCGAAATACTCGTTTGCCAGGTTATACCCGCCCGTAAAGGCCACCTTGCCGTCGATGACGGTGATTTTTCTGTGATCCCGGTTGTTGAGAAACAGATTCAGGCCCGGGGCAAAGGGGTTGAACACCCGGCACTTGATGCCATGGCTGCGCATCCGCCGGGCAAAATCCGTGCTGATAAACCAGATGCTCCCCATGTCGTCGTAAAACAGCCGGACCTCCACGCCCTGTTCCACCTTGCGCCGGAGGATCTCCTCCACCCGGTGGAAAACCTCGCCGTCCTCGATGGCGTGGTACTCCATGAAAATAAACTGCTCCGCCTTCTCCAGCTCCTCCAGCAGACGCTCCAGCGCCGCCGGGGCCTGGTCGTGATAGACCACGTCCGTATTCCGGTACACGGGATACCCGGAGTAGCGGACGATATAGCGGGAGATATTGGCTACCCGCTTATCCGCCTGCTCCAGCTCCTGAAAAACAGTCTCGTCCTGATGCAGCAGCGGCAGCAGTTTTTCGTCGATCTGGCGGTAGCGGCGGCGCATTTTCCGGGTGGACCGGTCCACGCCGATGAGCACGTAGAGGATCAGACCCAGCACCGGAAAGGTCAGGGTCAGGATGATCCAGGGCATTTTCACCGAGGGCGTCTTGTTCTGGCAGTAGATGGTCAGGATCACGATCAGGGCCAGCACGCGCACGGTCATGGAGATCCACTCCGCGTAGGCGCTCAGGCGGCTGAAAACCACCACCAGAAACACCATTTCCAGCAGCAGGGAGATCCCCACCAGGACCATTCTTCTCACGCCGTTTCGCGCGGCGGTCTTTTTCTCCGCCGTCCGCTTCTCCTCGCTCATGGCTCACCGCCTTTCCTCACAACAAAGCTTTTCACCGTCTGCCGGCGCCGGAAACGGCCGCCTCCCGGCTTTTCCGGCCCTGGAGCTTTCTCAGGCCGAAATACACGCCGTAGGCCGCTCCGAGGATCACGACGGCCCACAGCACCGACGCCCACAGGGGCTGCTCATACACCAGCAAAAAGGGGTACGGCCCCCGGACAACTCTCATCAGGTTGAGTATAACCAGGACCACGGCGTATATAACCGTGGGGATCAGGGCCAGAACGTTCTGCCGACGGCTCCGGGGCGCCCCCTTCTCCAGAAAACAGAAGCTCACAAAGCTGAAAACGGGGCACAGCAGATGGTGGAACAGATTGACTCCCTTGAACAGGAGGGCATCCACCCCGCCGTAGGGCAGGGCCATGGGCACAAACACCAGCACCACCACCAGAAACGTCAGTGTCAGACAGCCTGTGGACAGATAGCGCAACGTGGTGATCCAGGGTTTTGGCTCCCGGTCCCCCGCTCGCAGGACGCCCGCCGCCCACAGAACAAAGCAGGCGCAGGCCGCCAGGGCAAACAGGTTGCTGAGCACCGTATAGTAAACCAGCATCTTCGCGCCATTGGAAAAGCCCATACAGATCCCGGCGATCTCCATCAGGACGATCAGCAGGTTAACGGCCAGGGCGGCCTTTGCGGTTTTTCGATCCATCGTTATCCTCCCTCACGGCTCTCCGGGGCCCGCAGGGCCATGAGCCACACGGGTCTTCCCCGGCCGCCGTTATAGCCGGTCACGGCGCTGTACAGATCAGGATAGATCCGGCCCGGCTCGCCGACGTTGTGCACCGTTACGCCGCCGTCCGTTTTCGTCACGCAGACGGTGTGCACCATGTCGTAGAGGTTGTCCGCCGTGTTGAGCATGGTAAGGATAAAAACCGTCCCTGCTCCGGCCAGCCGCTCCGTACCGGCCCGGTCCGCCCGGCTTCCGTACAGGGCCGCAGTGTGGCAGCCCTGTTTTCGAAAAAAGCGCCTCAGGGCGTACAGGGAGGTGCCGAAGTAGCCTCCCAGGGAGATCCCCCGCCCCTCAAAGCGCCGCAGCAGCTCCGGCAGACCGGGCTGCGGCATATTCAGCGCACCCAGGGCGTTGTACACGGCGATGACCTCACAGGTGTTCTCCCCGCCGGTCAGGGGCCGCCCCGCCAGCAGGCGGCGGCTGAGTCCCTTTCGACTCACGCCGTATCGCAGGGGCGCCAGCATCTCCTGCCGCTCGATGAAACCGTTTTCCACCGCCGCCGGGGCCAGCGTGTCCCACAGCCGGGTGTTTTCCGCAAAATGGGCCCGGCGGACCCTTTCGGGCACACGAAACAGGACGGTCGCCAGCGCCATCGCCCACAGCACCAGCCGCGGGGGCAACCGCCCGGTTTTTCTGCCTGTCCGTATCCCTTTCACGTCTGCGCTCCTTTGGGCCCTGTGATTGGTTCTCTCTGAATCAACAGTATAGCAGTCTGTGTGACTTTTCTCAACAAAAATCGATTACCGTTTGGTTACACAAAATAACAGGGCCCCCGAGGGAGGCACTTCCTTACGAAGTGCCTCCCTCCCGTTTGAACGCGGGGCAATTGACCATTCCGGTCGGCAATAGTAGAATGAC
>ONVR01000321.1 GCA_900321335.1 uncultured Eubacteriales bacterium
CGACCTGTCCCTGCGTCAGCTTCTGCGCTCTCCCGCAAAGACGGCGCTGACGTTTCTGCTGATCGCCGCTGTGACATTCGGCCTTGTCAGTCAGGTGGGGGAGTTTGCCGTCACCACCCGGGAGTATAACCGCACCATGGCCCTGTACCGGGGCACCGGCGCCGTGGATACCATGCCCGCGCCGAAGGATGCGGCGGATTTTTCCTACGGGATCGATGATTACAGCCTGCAGATGGACAAGTCAGACCTGGAGAACGCTGCCTATTACGATGAGGGGGAGTACGCGGACTATATCGCATGGTGTCAGCAATATGGGCTTTTCTATGAGAAGCTGACCCGGGAGCAAATGGACAGGATCGCATCCCTTCCCCAGGTGACTTACAGCGATACCCGTTATATGACCGGGGGCATCTCCGACACCTATCTCCGACTTGACGAATCGGACGTGGTACAGAACTACACCAACACACTGCTCATCGAGGGCACGTTCCGGGATATGACGGATTATATCCCGGAGGATGCGATGAAGCGTTATTATCCGGCGCCTCCGTATTTGTTTGACTTCAATACGCTGACTTTTGAGGACTGTTCTCTGCTGGGAGGCGTTGCCCAAGGATTTGAAGTGGAGGGTCAAACACTGAACGTCACCGCTTATGGCCCCGAGGAATTGCCGCAAACGTTTCAGATGATCAAGGTCATCACCTACGAGAAGATCCTGCAGTACAATGCCATGGGCAATACATACGACCGGCGCTACCGGCTTCTCGGTACCTATCCGGCCAAACTCGCCAAAGAGTACGGTTTGGAATACCAGCAGAATATGGTGCCGGGAAACCGGTATGCGATGCTGGTGCGCTATGAGCCCATAACCCCGGAAAATGAGGAGCGGGAGGGTCAGTCCCCGGCGGAAACTCTCGTTTTGGGGGACAAAAACTGGGACGTGCCCCAGATCACGGACGTGACGGGTGCCCCGGAAAATTATCTGGAGATGGAAGCCTATGCAGATCTCCGGCAGGCTGCGCAGATCCTCACCGCTGACGCCCGGACCTTTGACGTAGTCTACACTTACGATATGAACGCCATCGAGAGCTTTGCCCAGGGTACCCTGCACATCGTGGAGGGAAGACGCATTGAGCGGGCGGACACGGATGCGGGCAGAAACGTCTGCGTCATCAGCTTTGATCTGGCACAGAAATACGGCCTGCAGGTGGGAGATACTCTGGACCTGACCCTTAACACCGTGCCCCTGACGCAGAACGGCGCCATCGGCGCCATCGCCGCGGACCCCGCCCGCTTTGCCCCGTCCGATCACCCGACGACCCTGGAGATCGTGGGAGTCTACGGCGATGAGATCTACGCCGACCGGGCGAGCAAACCTTTCTGGAGCTATACGGCAAGTACGGTATTCGTGCCGAAATCCCTTTTGCCCTTTGCCGAGAGCAGCCGCCCGGAACATGAGTTTTCCCCGGCGGAGTTCAGCTTCGTGGTGGAGGATCCGGAGCAGATCGTAGCCTTTACCCAGGCTGCTCTGGCCATTGCCGATGAAGAGGGCCTGCGGCTCCGGTACGATACGGGCAACTGGAACACGGTGATGGAGTCCTTCCGGGGCACACGGACGGCGTCGCTGATCCGTGTCGCTGTTCTGGGGCTTGCCACGGCCTTTTCCCTGCTGCTGGCGGTCTACCTGTTTATCAGCCGGAAGCGGAAGGACTATGCCGTTATGCGGGCGTTGGGGACCACCGCTCCCGCTGCGGCCCGAGGTCTGCTGATTCCCTTTGGAACCGTTACGGGAGCGGCGGTCCTGCTGGGCTGCGGTGGGGGGATGACCTACCTGAAGCGGACCCTTGCCAAAAACAGGGCCCTCGCGGTTATCGAGGGGGCAGACCTGACCGTTCCCGGATGGATCGTGCCGACCTGTCTTGCAGCTCTGCTGGCGGTAGCAGTGGCGCTTACCGCCCTGCTTCTGGGGCGCATGGCAAAACAGTCGCCGCTGGAACTGCTGCAGGACCGTACGGCCCGTCGGGCGCCCAAGACGCTTCGCGTCACGCCCCGGGAACTGACGGAGGCACAGGAGCAGATGGAGCGGTCGGTATCTCTGCCCCGGAAGATGACGGGAACGGGAAAACATACGGGCTTTGCCGCACGGTACGTCTGGCGGCACATTCGCCGGGCAGGACTCAAATCCGCCCTCGCCCTGGTGCTGGCGGCGCTTCTGCTGGGAGCAGTAGGGCAGCTGAATCTGGTCCGGCAGGGCTATGAGCGCATGGTTAATGACACGGTGATCACGGCAAAGTTCATCAGTTCCGGCACCGTTTACGATGTGGAGACGGGGCTTGTAGAGCCGGGCTACGTGGAGGATTATTATTACAAAGGCGTCAACCTGGGGGATATTTATCCCATGGAGCTTCAGCCTGACAGCCCGTACGTCCGGCCCAACGCAGCCAACGTGCGCATCGTTACAACCAACGGCCTGGCAAAGGCATTTGAAGACAGAAAGGACGTGACGGTGACCTTTGCCGAGGGTTATGACGAGTCGGTGTTGAACCGGCCAGGGGAGTTGATCCTGCTCTCCCCGGCGGCTATGGAACGCTACGGCGTGGAGCCGGGCAGTCAGGTGAAGGTAGCAGCGAATGATCGGCTGTATATACGCTGCAATCTGGCACTTCAAAAGGCGCCGCCCAGAGAGGGACTCTCCTACACAGAGCGACTGACATCCGTTTGGGACGAAGTGCTTGCTTATATGGAGGAGTCCACGGTGGTCTACACCGTCATCGGAACGGTCGACACAAAGGACCCGGAGGAGTACCTGGCTGTGGCCCCGGTCAGCAGCAACAAGATCTCGCCCATCTACTGGGGAAGCCGTCTGGCCGTTCTGGACGCCTATCTGACAGGACCGGAACACGTGGACCAGGTGCGGGAGTACCTGCGTCAGAAATTCCCCAACGCCGCCAACAAGTACAATCTGGACGCGGCCAAGGTGGAAGGGCTGCAGCGGACGGTGTATATCCTGAAGACCATTTATCCCATGGTGCTGGCGGCGGCCCTTGTCATCGGTGGGTTCCTGGCGGCGCTGGCCATCGTGCAGAGCGCCAAGGAGGCGGCGATCCTGCGGATCCTGGGCACCACCCGGCGGCGGACCCGGGCCATGCTCTCCAGCGAGCAGATTGTGCTGGCGGCAGCAGGACTCCTGCTGGGAGCGGGAGCACTTCTCATCTGGAGAGGGGCGCAGCTTCTGGGCATCTCCCGGCAGTTTGCCCTGTTCGGCGGCCTGTACCTGATCACTGTGGCCGCGGCAGCCATCGTCTGCGCCGTGCTCGTGACCCGAAGAAGCGTTCTGGAACTGCTCCAGACAAAAGAATAAACCTTTTCTTGTAAGTTTTTATAGCG
>ONVR01000233.1 GCA_900321335.1 uncultured Eubacteriales bacterium
AACGACCGCGATTACGAGAATAAGTAATGCGCTCACACTTTTCACTCCTTAGAAAAATGATTTTTTATAACTAATTGCGGCCAGTTTTCTCCGACCTGGCTGCAAATAGTTTCTTAAAGTAGGGGACCAGCTCGTGTCCCACATGGTTTGTGACGGTCTTCTCCTTCTCCAGATCCACCGCCCCGGTCAACAGATTGGTAAAGCCGTAAAGGCCGAACTTGTAGTTCCTGGTGAAGTTCTTCCTGGCCACCGCTTTGGCCACGTCCTCCTCCAGCCGGTCCGCCACGAAGACCACCTTGATGTTGGTGCACTGATGATCCTTGTGGGGGCGCACCCGGGGCAGCCCGTCAGCCAGCGCAAAATCAAAGCAGCGCTCCACCAGGTCCCGGTCAAAGCTCTCCGCCGTGAAGACATAGGCAAACTCGTTGCGCTCGTTGACCCAGACCCTGGCCGACTTGGTGAACCAATAGTGCTCATCCTGATTCCGGTAATCGGCCCGGAAGGCCAGAGGCAGATCCGTCTCGGTGTCCGTCACGATGTCATAATAGGCGCTGTAGGAGTCCTTCAGCACTTCGATAAATTCTACGCGGTCCAGGGTCATGCCGAAACTTCCTCCAGCCTAAAAATGAACAAATTATGACCATGCCTTACTATACCGCTAACCTTCAAAAATTTCAATAGTTTTTTCTTTCTTTTTTCGCTTTTCTCTATGAAATTTACATAAAATTTTGCATCAACGTAATTATGTCAACCCCATGGGAGGATTACCCGCCCGCCTCTTTACAATCCGAGAAATTTATTGTATGATTCTGACGAATTTTTGAAGGAGCTTTCGATCCATGAACAATAGATATTGTGTCCCCTGCCTGTTCGGACTGGAAGGTCTTGTGGCCGACGAGCTGCGGCGCATGGACTGCGGACAGGTTCGGGCGGAGAACGGCCGGGTGCTCTTTTCCGGGGAGGAGGCGCTGATCCCCCGGGTGAATCTGCGCCTGCGCTGCGGAGAGCGGCTGCTGCTGGAGCTGGGGAGCTTTCCCGCCGAGAGCTTTGACGCCCTCTTTGAGGGCACCCGGGCTCTGCCCTGGGAGAACTGGATCCCCAAGGACGCGGCCTTCCCCGTCACCGGCTACAGCCTCAACTCCAAGCTCTTCTCCGTCTCCGACTGCCAGAAGATCATCAAGAAGGCGGTAGTGGAGCGGCTCAAGGCCCGCTACGGCCTCCAGTGGTTCCCCGAGACCGGGGAGACGGTGCAGATCCGTTTCTCCATCCTGAAGGATCAGGTCTCCCTGTTTCTGGACACCAGCGGCGAGGGTCTGCACAAGCGGGGCTACCGCCCGGCCCACAATGCCGCTCCCCTGCGGGAGACCCTGGCCGCCGCCATGGTGCTACTCAGCCGCTACCGGGGGCGGGACGATTTTGCCGACCCCTTCTGCGGCAGCGGCACCATCCCCATCGAGGCCGCCCTGATCGCCAAGAACCGGGCGCCGGGGCTGAACCGGCACTTTGCCGCCATGGACTGGCGCACGCTGGACGGCGGCCTGTGGCGGCGGGAGCGGGAGACGGCCCAGGCCCTGGAGTACCACGGGGAATACCGGATCTTCGGCTCGGACATCGACCCGAAGGCGGTGGAGCTGTCCCGGAAAAACGCGGAGCGGGCCGGAGTTTTGGACTGCGTCCGCCTGGAGGTGGCCGACGCCATGGCCTTCTCCCGGCAAACTCAGCGGGGCGTGCTGGTCACCAATCCCCCCTACGGCGAGCGGATCCTGGACAGGGACGAGGCCGAGGCGCTGTACCGGGGCCTGGGTCAGGCCCTGGAGAGGACGCCCAACTGGCAGCTGTATCTGCTCTCCTCCCACACGGAGTTTGAGCGCTGCTTCGGCCGTCCGGCGGACAAGAAGCGGAAGCTGTATAACGGTATGATCAAGTGCGACCTGTTTATGTACTATAAATAAAACCGCTTTCGGAAAGCGGAGAAAAAAGGTAAAAAGAGAAATGAAGCATCTGTTCATTGTAAACCCCGTGGCCGGGGACAAGGACAAGACCGACTTTGTGCGCGAGAAAGTCCAGGCCGCCTTTCACGGCCGGGAGGAGGCGGAGGTCTACGTGACCCGCGCCCCCATGGACGCCGCCCACAAGATCGCCCTGGAGGCGGCCTCGGGTCAGCCGCTGCACGTCTACGCCTGCGGCGGGGACGGCACCTTCAACGAGTGCGTCTGCGGCGCGGCTCTGCGGGAGAATGTGGCGGTTGCCCCCTTCCCCACCGGCACCGGCAACGACTTCTGCCGCATGTTCGGCGCGGAGCAGGAGCTGTTTCGGGATCTGGACGCTCTGCTGGAGGGGACGGAGCACCCCATCGACCTGATCGAATGCAACGGCCGCTACAGCGCCAACATCTGCTCGGTGGGCATTGACGCCCGCATCGGCACCAGCGTCCACAGGTACAGCAAGATCCCCCTGATCGGCGGGGCTACCGCCTATGTGGTGTCGGCGGCGGTGAACATGTTCAAGGGCATCGCCACCAGGATGCGGGTGCGCTGCGGCGACTTCGACCGGGAGGACAAGATCACCCTGGTCTGCGCCTGCAACGGCCGCTTCTACGGCGGCGGCTTCAACCCCAGCCTCAGCGCCCGGCCCGACGACGGGGAGATGGACGTGCTGGTGGCAAAGAAGGTGAACCTGATCCAGTTTGCGGCCCTGATCGGCAAGTACGCCGCCGGCAAGGCCGACGAGCTGCCCCAGATCGTCACCCACCTGAAAAGCCGGGACACGCTGGAGATCGACTTCGACAGGGAGGACGTGGTGAACGTGGACGGGGAGGCCCTGTACGCAAAGCACGTGACCATGCGCATGCTGCCCGGAGCCTTGAAGCTGATCGTGCCCAAAGGGATGCGCTTTTTCGAGACCGGCGCCTGAGCGCCTCCGACGATTCACAAATTGTTCAGAACTTTTTTTCGCCAGGGGCTTGCAAAAACAGAAAAATGTGGTATCATAAGCATCGTTAGCACTCGAAGGTTTTGAGTGCTAACGATGCTGAATTTTGTAAATCATTAAATGGAGGTAACAATATGAAGCTC